>CALHVP010000122.1 GCA_938038975.1 uncultured Maribacter sp.
TAAAGAAGTAATGGAAAAGAAGGTTCTGGGTATTAAACAAGGAATCCTTGTCCCAGTTTTAACTGTTATTTCTGCGCCGCTGATTGCTTTATTATTGGCGTCTTATAAAGAAATTGCTACCGAAGGAATTTTTGGAGGACAGAATATTGTAAATGTAATCTTCAAAGGTATTGGGATTGCGGTACTTGCCTATTTAGCTTACGAAATGTATAGAGCTACTTTAGAGGAACGAAAAAAGCTTTTTGTTGCAGTGCTTATCACTGTTTTTATGACCATATTCTGGGGTTTTCATGAGCTTTCAGGTAGTGTGATAACGTTATTCGCAGCTAGAAATATTGATTTAGATGGTATCATGAGTGCAGCTCAAACCAACTCCCTAAATTCCATGTGGATTATAATACTTGCCATTCCAATATCTATGATGTGGACTTGGTTAAGTAAGAAGAATTCAAATCCGCGTACACCTTATAAATTTGGATTAGGATTGCTTTTTGCCGGTATCAGTTTCTATGTGTTGGCAATTAGTGGTGAAAGTGCTAATGCGAACGGTTTAGTTCCTTTTGCATATCTTTTACTAATGTATTTCTTACTCTCTATAGGGGAGTTGTTTATGTCTCCTGTTGGTCTTTCTAAGATTACAGATTTATCCCCTAAACGTATAGTTGCTTTTATGATGGGTGTTTGGTTCTTGTCTTCTGCCTTTGCATTTCAAATAGTTGGCTTTATTGGAAAGCAATTAGCTATTGAAAGTACAGATAAAGATGTCGGTGGTTTTGATACGTTGACGGTCTATACGGACGGATTCGAATTAATTGCTAAATATGCAGTAGTGGCGGGTGTTATTGTTTTGCTAGCCTCTCCTTTAATTAAGAAGTTGATGGGAAAAGTCCATTAATTAAGATTCCCTTATTTGAACTTATAAAATCCCTTTTCACCTGTGTAGTGAAAAGGGATTTTTCTTTTTAAACATGTAGCCCTCCAACGCTTTATATAACTGATATAATTGCTCCCATCTGCTATGATTTGAGAGGGATTTGTTGTGCTGATTAATCTGTCTAAATTTACTTTTGGGGAGTTGGTCAGCAGCAAACTCCCCTCTCTTTTTTCGGTCGGATATATTCCTAAACTATCTATAACTATAAGTGATTTACCGTGAACCAGATAACTATTGGCAAGGGTGTCATATTTTATCGTGTTTAATCGTTTTCCTATTTTTAAGTCGGTTATCGGTACTTGTGAACGAGTGGTGTCGGAGGCATATATAGTTGCACTGGTTCCTATTCTTTCAACTAATAGCGTATTTCTAGTTTGATGAAGAAGAAGCACTTCCGATTGACTAGCCATCCTTATTTCTTGATAAATGGTATAGCATTGAAAGCATAGGATACTCCCCAAAAAAAGGGCTAAACGTTTAAATTTCGTTTTGGTAAATACTAACACGAATAAAATGAGTACTAAAAAGGCAAGAAGGAGTTGTTTACCATCAAAAGAAATATGTTTGAAAATAAAATTTTCCTGTCGCGCTACCCAGGCTACAACGGCATTCATATAGGAAATAATTTCATTGTAAAACCATGCCAAACGACTTGGTAATTGATCAATAAGTGAAAGAATAATTACCAGAATGCCAGTTCCTAGAATAAACCCTAGCGCAGGAATTATAAGCAGGTTAGATATAAAGAACAGACCTGGGAATTGATGAAAATAAAATAGGCTAATAGGCAAAACCCCTAATTGTGCGGCCACACTAACCGAAAGTAACTGCCAAATGTAGCGCAGTGGTTTTAATTTTGGATACCAGAATTTTTGTAATAAAGGATAGATCCAAACAATGGCTAGTACCGCAGCGTAGCTCATTTGAAATCCTACTTGGAACAACAAGTTCGGGTTAATGAACAGAAGGATAAAAAACATGGATAGTGCAAGAATATTGAAGGTATTACTGGGTCTATTTAAATACAGCGCGTATGCAACAAAACTGAACATGGTGCAGGCACGAACTATAGAGGCTGAAAGGCCAGCCAAAAGGGCAAAACCCCAAAGTAGAAGCACGGTTAGCAGTAAACTTATCTTTTTACCCTGAGGCAGGTACTCTAACGGTCGTAACAAGAATTGTAATACCAATAATAGAATTCCAATATGTAAACCGGAGAGTGCCAGTATATGTACTGCCCCTGCGTTTTTATAATTATCGTAGGTTTCTTTGGAGATATCGTTGCGTTGTCCCAATAGTAAGGCCTGTATGACTCCAAGTTCCTCTGGTTCAAATCCTTGGTATTCTAATTTTTTTATAATGTGATTTCTAGCGGTAGCGGCTATTCCGTAAATAGTTTTAGACTCTTTTCCTTTAGTGATGTAATTATCCGATGTGAGTTTTATTTGATGATATATCCCTAATTGCCCAAGATATTTTTTGTAGTTGAATTGATACGGATTTAAGGGTAGACTAATTTTACTAAGTTGTGCGGTACTTAGCAGTTCGTCATCAACCTGTAGGCTAGGCATACTGTCTACATGATTGTTACTCAATAGCAATTTGCCGGTGGCATAGGAGCTATCTATATGTTGAATCGTTGCAATATACCGTTCTGAAAATATAGTTGGTTTTAAGACTTCCCTAATTTGTAAATGCCAAACACTGCTTTCTGTTTGTTTTAATTTACTGTAGTGATAGGTGTGTGCTTTAGGTTGTGCGTTTATTATTATAAATATCCCTAATGAAATAGTAGTCAATGCAGTAGTGTAACCAAACAATACCCTCTTTTTATTCTGCTCAAATTGATAAACAATACCTAGGGTTATAAAAAAGAATAAGGTGAGTCCTATGGCATAACGCAAATCAAAAGGAAAATAATATCCAATAAGAATACCAATGATAAGCAGCAGCGTAAGTTTTATAGGAACAAACGCTAGTAGTTTCATCTTATAATATTCTAGTAGCTTTTACAAAAGCATTGTTCCAAAAACCTTCTCTAAGCGAGGAAACCGTTACCCCACGAGACGAAGAGGAGTGTATGAATTTTATTTCATCACCATCAACATGTACTACCATTCCAACGTGATTGATTCTTTTTGCTCTTTTTTGAGTTTTAAAAAAAAGAAGATCTCCTTTTTCAATATCTCTTATTCTTATTTTTTTACCCTCTTCTGCCATGTGAATAGAGGTTCTTGGTAGTTTTATATCATGTTCAGCAAAAGACACATAAAGTAATCCTGAGCAGTCCATTCCTTTGCTTGTTGTACCTCCATATTTATAGCGGACTCCAGAGAATGTAAGTGCCGTATTTATAATATTATCGACTTTGGTATTATACGTCGTGGTGTTTTTTGGTTTAGAAACAAGAGTGCTCGATGGTTTGGTAACTCCTCTTCTTTCATTGTCCGCAGCAGCAACAGAAATTTTTCGCTCTTTAGAAGATGCTGTTGTTTTTCTATTACTACCACAACTGGTAATTAATAAAAGAAGTAGAATGTATGGTAATCTATGCATGATTTTTCAAGTGATGTTTCTTTTACCTGAACAATAAAATTATGTATTTATTTTGTACGATGGTTGTATAGCAGGCGAGCTTTTTGAAAAGAACGATTCTTTGACGCTATATTGTGGCATCAATAACCTTATGAAAATAGTAAATTGTTTACATAAGGTTTTGCTATCAATCTATCTTACATATAGTTAATCATCTGATAATTCGTCTAGACCCTTTTGCTTTAAATCCACCCAATTATCAACCATTTCTTCTAATATATCCAATGGTAATGCTCCATCTAAAAGGATGACATCATGAAATTCTCGGATGTCAAATTTCTCACCTAATTGACTTTTAGCTTTTTTGCGAAGTTCTAATATTTTATTCATACCTACTTTGTATGCAGTGGCTTGTGAAGGCATTACAATATGTCTTTCTACCATTTTCACCGCATCACTTTCAGCATTTGGAGTATTATCTGTGTAGTATTTAATTCCTTCTTCACGAGTCCATTTTTTGGTATGTATACCAGTGTCGACTACTAAACGACAAGCACGCCAAAGTTCCATTGCAAGACGCCCAAAATCTGAATATGGGTCACTGTAAAAGCCCATCTCTTTTGGTAGGTATTCTGTATATAATCCCCAACCTTCGGTATAAGCTTGATAACCACCCATTTTTCTAAACATAGGTATGCCTGTTAGTTCTTGGGCTATTGCAAGCTGCATGTGGTGACCTGGAATTCCTTCATGGTAAGCTAAAGCTTCCATTTGGTATTTTGGCATTGCCATAATATCAAACATATTAGCATAGTAAGTTCCAGGACGAGAACCGTCTAAAGCAGGTTGTTGGTAAAATGCCTTTCCTGCAGATTTTTCTCGAAAGGGCTCCACTGCTTTTACAATCATTTTAGCCTTTGGCTTGGTTAAAAATAATTCATCCAATCTTCCTCTCATACTATCTATAATTATTTCTGCGTCTGCCATATAAGATGCTCTTCCTTCTTTGGAATCTGGATAGTAGAACTGCTTATCTTCCTTCATGAATTTAAAGAAATCTTGTAAAGACCTATTAAAGTTAACCTTGTCTTTTATGGTAGTCATTTCTTTATGTATGCGGGCTACCTCAGACAAACCTAAATCATGGACTTCCTGGGCGGTCATATTTGTTGTTGTCGTTCTCTTTAGGGCATTCGTATAATACGCTTCTCCATTTGGAAATTTCCATGCTCCATGATCTGATGATGCTCTGGTGCTCTGATTTTCTATGAATGCGATAAGTTTGTCATATCCTGGTTTTACAGACTCTAAAAGGGCTTTCTTAGTGCTAGATAATAATGTATTTTTTTCATCAGCTGTTAGTTCAAGTGCTTCTATTTTTTCTGAAAAATCTGATAAAAGTGTGCTCTGTTTTTCGGTGTTTTCAAAAGGAAGGCCCTGCAAAATATTATTTGAAGATTCAATAGCTCTTGGATAGACAAATTTAGGAGGCATAATACCTGCCGTTTCCCGTTCTTTTAAATTTTCAATAACTTGACCAAACATCTTTTCCACTCCATTTAACCGTGCTATGTAAGCCTCTGCATCGCTTTTATTGGAAATTTGATGCATATTGATAAGAAAAGAAGGTACTTCAGAATGTGCTCCAAACATTTGATTTACCGGGTAATTATATAAACGGTATTGATAGTCTTCAATATTATCTTCGTTTTGCTTTATGGCAAGCTTATAGCTTAATTGGGTAGCACTATTTAGTGCAGTTACATTTACAGAATCTTTTAAATACGACAAACGTTTTTTACTACGTTGTAATGCATTTTCCTCTGCAGTTTTAGATAAATCATCCCATTTATCATAGTCTGTTTTTTTACCTAAATAGGTTTGGGTCATTGGGGAATAGGAAATCTCCTCATCCCATTGTTTTTGAAACCAACTATTAAGCTCAGAAGAAGCAGTAGCAATTTCTTCAGGTGAAAAAGTTGTTACGGTATGTTCTTCTTTGCACCCTATAAAAATTAACGTAAATAAAATGAAGAACCCAGTAACTTTAAAATGTCTTTTAATCTTCATAGAAATTGTTTTTAGTTTTTACTGTTTGTGTATATGTGTTTAGCAGTAATTTTGCTTGCGCCAGGGCCACCTAGTTTTTTAATAAGTGTTGTATAGCTAGCTAATTGTTCTGTTCGTGAAGCACCCGACAAAATCGCTGTTAGCGCTGCTCTGAGATTCTTTTTATTAAGATTGTTTTGGATGAGTTCTTTTACAACTTCTTTCCCCATAATTAGATTTACTAAGGATATGTATTCCAAAGTGATAATTCGTTTAGCAATTTGATAAGAAATCCAATTTGCCTTATAACAAACTACCTGTGGTACTTTAAATAAAGCGGTTTCCAATGTGGCTGTTCCGCTAGTAACTAG
>CALHVP010000123.1 GCA_938038975.1 uncultured Maribacter sp.
AGTTAAACGTTTTTCCGTCCCATTTTTCGTGATGAAAAGTGGGGCAGCATTCATCTTTTACCACTTCCATGATTACCTTGTTAAAAATTATCTTACTTGAACTAACTTGTAAGAGGATGTAAATCTTCAATTACAATTTGACCTGTTCCTTTCCGTTCAGTTCTTTTTTGATGATATTGCTGAATCTTGTAGCACTTAGGTAGTGATCCTCAAGCAACCTTCCGTCGTGTAGCAAACTGAACACCCCATAGCCTGAAGGTGTATTTTTGGCCTCTTTTGCCGTTTTTATTTTCTTTATTTTGAGATTAATTTCATAATCCATGGCTACATTCAATATGGCTTCTACCGATTTTTCATGCCACGGACATTGATCGGCATACAGCAAGTGCCAGCCTTTATATTTCTTTTGTTTTGAAGTCCAATCGATGAGTTTGGGGTCTGGCATCCTAGCATCCCATTTCTTCGATAACAACTCAAATCTGCCCAGACTATCAACTTCCTTCAATCCATTCTTTTCAAAAATACTCTTGTCGGTAATCCAAGGGCCTTTGCTTGCCATTACACAAACCCCGGCCATTCCATTTGCTTTGGCATTATTTTCCACTTCGTTTATCAGTAAAGACCCATGACCTTGGTTTCTGTACTTTTTGGAGTAAACATTCATGCAATGGATAAACATGAATCTATCGGCATGAACCGGTCGCCAAGCGTATTCGGCGGGAACATATTCTATAAAACCTACCATTTTGTCTGAATCGGATTTTAGAATTTTCATCCGCAATCCTTCTTCATATCGTTTTACAAACCAATCCTGTTTGCATTTAAATCCAGGATTTTTCAGGTTTTTCACACAAAAGAGTGTCTCTTCAAGAACATTCTCGGGTGTTACCGCTGTGGTTATAAATGAGTTCATTTTCTTTGAATTTACCGGCTCATTTTTTTTTCTCTTATCGACCAAGGTCGTATGTACAAATATCACAACTTCAGAGACCAAAAGGACAATTCGGGGACAACTTACGTTTCTTGCTTTACTTCTTCGAGTTTAAGTTGCATTGCTTAATCCAAATTTTCTTTACAGTCCCATACTAAGGAAACCAAAATCCACAATAGTATTTTTTGTTTTACACAATATGCTTTTTAAATCATGCCGTTAACATTCCCCCATCTACAATATGTTCGTGACCCGTGATGTATTTGCTCTGTTCAGAGGCCAAAAATAATGCCATATCAGCAATTTCACTGGACTCCGCATACCTACCAAAAGGCACGGTCGCCTCGAAACCTTTCATTACTCCAGTAGGATTTTCAGGATTCATCTCTTTTTCGATACGCCGCATCATATCATTGTTCACCGGTCCAGGATGAATGGTATTCACACGAATATTCCGTTCAGCGTTTTCCAGAGCGGCTGTACGCATAAGACCCAGTACCCCATGCTTAGAGGCTACATAAGGTCCTAACCCTTTAAAACCCTTTAAACCTGCCACGGAGGAGGTGATTATAACACTGCCGCCTTGCCTCATTCTAGGAATCACATACTTACAACCCAACCAAACTCCTTTCAGGTTCACTGCAATGACCTTATCAAAAGTTTTCTCCGGATATTCAGCTAACGGTTTGGACGTGCCCTCGATACCGGCATTTGCAAAAAAGATATCGATCTTATCGTAGACCTCCAATGTATATTCTACAAACTTTTCGTTGTCCCTTGCTTTTGAAACGTCGGCAACACAATAAGATAGATTTTCATGGTCCAATTGGCAACTTGCCTTTTCCAGTAGTTCTTTGTTAACATCAACGATGACAACTTTAGCGCCTTCTTCTAAAAAAAGCTTTGCAGAAGCTTGTCCTATACCTCCAGCACCACCAGTGATAATGGCGACTTTTCCTTTTAACCTTTCCATAGTAATAACCTTTATTTTGTTTATGATTTGTTTATATCGGTTTTGACCACCTTCCAAAGGCTATTTTTACCTTTTACGGCAAGTAAGTCATCTGCAAGTATTTTGGCATGCAGTTCTGGCAATTCGTACCTGCTTTTTGACATTAAAATATTTATCCTTTTCTGGATCGGCCATATCATTTCTCCTTCGTTATTCACCACAACCTCGGTAAAGCTATAATCATAGATATTTAGCTGAAATTCGTTTTTTCCCCTGAATGATTTTTTACCGTAAATACCTACGGTCTTTCCGTTTTCAAAAGGACTTATATTTATGTATTCGGGCTCAATAACGGTTTCCCCCTTGGTGTTCATAAATCCGTACAAAGGAATTCCTTCTTCGGTAAGTCTTGATATCACACATAAGCCTTCTTTAAAATATGGGTGACGGATACTGGCAATTCCGCCTTCTTTGGATACTTCCTTGTTCCATGCTATATCGTTTCTGAAATCGATGACCAGTTTTCCTTTTTCATCGATAAAACCCCATTTATCTCCCTTTCGTACCGCTGCCAAGCCTTCGTAAAAAGGTGCAACTTCATCAAGTACAGAAATAATTGGTTTGTTGAGTTCTTCTAACGACTGTGACATCCCAAAAAATGGAATTAAAAATAAAAGTACAATTAAACCCTTCCGTTTCATATTACTAGTTTTTTGTGTTTGACTAAAAGTAGTATAGCCATGATTCATCCGAAATGATTTAGGTCAGTTGCTTCTTTAAAAATAGATTGGATAAAGGGCTTTAAAATGATGCAGATCATTGCCGTGATTTTTTACGAACTTTAATTTCATGGCGGGATAATCAAAAATATATAGCAATGAAAAAAATACTCTTTATAATATTTATAATAGCATTTCTAACCCTATCAGGCTGTTCTTCGACACAGTTCGTAGATAGTTGGCGCAATAGTGAGATATCTGTTTTTCAGCCACAAAAAATTTTGGTGCTAGGTATGACCGACAACCTTACCGCTCGTAAAATCTTTGAGGAACAGTTGACCATGGCTTTCACAAAACGAAACATCAATGCCGTCCAAAGCAGCATTGAATTAGACGATAAGTTTACAAATAGGCATAAAACCAAATCGGAAATCGATGAGATTAAAGACAAACTGATCGCCGATGGTTATGATGCAGTAGCCATTACCGCTGTGATAGGGGTTGATGACAAACGTGAATACAAGTCTGGTATTTACTATCCCATGGGCTTCGGTTGGTATCGTTTTGGCTATTACTATTATCGCTATCAGGGTACATATTATGATCCAGGATATTACGACGATTATAAGGTTTATCATGTGGAAACCTCTATTTATAACTTTAATCAGGATGAGGAAAAATCATTGGTCTGGGTTGGTTCGTTTAATATTGTAGACCCCAAAAGTATTACCGATTCGGTCAATGATTATGTAGAACA
>CALHVP010000124.1 GCA_938038975.1 uncultured Maribacter sp.
TAGGTAGCAGATAGTATGTTTGTTTCTAATCTTTTCTACTCCTAGCGCATACACTATCTTTGCGTTTCAATTTTTAGTTATGAGTAAGAAAGTTCGTGTTCGTTTTGCACCAAGTCCAACGGGACCACTACATATTGGTGGAGTTCGTACTGCATTGTTTAATTATTTGTTTGCAAAGAAACATGGTGGAGATTTTATTCTAAGAATAGAAGACACCGATCAAAATAGATATGTTGAAGGTGCCGAAAAGTATATTATAGACGCTTTGGAATGGTGTGGAATTCCTTTTGATGAAAGTCCAGAAAAACCACAGGATAAATTTGGCCCTTACCGACAAAGTGAGCGCAAGCATTTATACAAAGGATATGCTGATGAATTAATTGAAAAAGGAAAAGCATATTACGCGTTTGACACCTCAGAAAAGTTAGACTATCATAGAAAAGATCACGAAGCAAAAGGAAAGACTTTTATTTATAATTGGCATAACAGATTAAAGCTAGACAACTCTCTTTCGTTACTGCCAGAGGAAGTTGAAAAACGCTTGGCTTCAGGAGAAGATTATGTGATTCGATTTTTAACACCTCCCGATGAGAAGGTTTACTTAAAAGATATCATTAGGGGTGATATGGAAATAGACTCTAATGTTTTAGATGACAAAGTGTTGTATAAGAGTGATGGTATGCCTACCTATCATTTAGCAAATATTGTTGATGATCATTTAATGGAAATTTCCCATGTAATTCGTGGAGAAGAATGGCTGCCTTCTTTAGCGCTTCATCAGCAATTATATGATGCATTTGGATGGCAAGCACCAGAATTTGCACACCTACCTTTGATTATGAAGCCGGTTGGAAAAGGAAAGTTAAGTAAGCGCGATGGAGAAAAAGGAGGCTTCCCGGTATTTCCACTTTCTTGGAATGAGTCTACAGGCTATAAGGAAGCAGGTTTCTTTCCAGAAGCCGTAGTTAACTTTTTGGCGCTGTTAGGATGGAACCCAGGAACAGAACAGGAATTATTTAGCTTAACAGAACTAGTAGAAACCTTCTCTTTAGAACGCGTAAACAAGTCTGGAGCCCGTTTTGATCCAGACAAGACCAAATGGTACAACCAACAGTATATGCAGTCTAAAAACGATGCTGAGCTTGCTAGTTTGTTTTTAGTGGAATTAGAGAAGCATTCGGATATTGAAGAGTCAAAACGTAGCGCTGAATATGTTAAGCAAGTAGTTGGTTTGATAAAAGAAAGAGCCACTTTCGTTTCTGATTTTTGGGACTTAAGCGATTATTTCTTTCTGCCACCATCAGCATACAATGAAAAGGCTGCCAAGAAACAATGGAAGGAAGGAACAACCGATATTATGAACCAATTGTTGGATGTCTTAAAAACACAGACCGATTTTTCTTCTGAAACACTGGAGTCCAATGTAAAATCTTGGATAACAGATGCAGAACTATCTTTTGGAAAAGTGATGCCCCCCTTGCGTTTAGTGCTTGTGGGAGATATGAAGGGCCCACACATTTTTGATATTATGGCGATGATTGGAAAGGAAGAAACAGTAGCCAGAATAGAAAAAGCGATAGTTGTTTTAGGGTAGGATGACTCTTATGCGCAAGAGATAAAATTCGATTGTTTTTAGCTAACATAGTTCTATTTCTTGCACGATTTACTAAAGCTAATTATTAACTATTTAAGAGGACCATCTCGTTTCTCGCCAATTGCTTTGTTCTTCTTTAGATAAAAAAGTCCAGGCTACGATACGACTAGATTTATTGCCAGTTCCCATAGGTAGTGTTTTGAACTTAGTTGTTTTCGCATTTTTCAGGCTCATATAAATCCCCTTAAGATTGGACTCCTTAGAAACTAAAGTCGAAAACCAAAAGCAGTTTTTAGAGAACTGTGCACTTTCTCTAATCATATTCTGAATAAATTGATATTCTCCACCGTCATACACCAGCTCATTGCTCACTCCCGCAAAATTGAGTTCAGGCTGTTTCACTTTTTTCCCAGACAGATTTTTTATTTTTCTTCTCGTTCCTTTTTGAGCGTCTTCTATCGAAGCGTGAAAAGGAGGATTGCACACGGTAATATCAATTCTATCTTTTGCGTGGAGTACCCCTTCAAAAATACGAGCGGCGTCTTTCTGTAACCTACAATCAACCTTGTCTTTTAAAATTTCATTTGAATCGATGATATGCTGTGCAGATATAATTGACTTTGGATTAATATCTGAACCTATAAAACGCCATCCATATTCAGCAACACCAATAATTGGATAGATACAACTGGCACCCATACCAACATCTAAACAAGTGATGTGGTTGCCAGACGGTATGTCTCCAGCGTTGGTTTCTGCTAGTAGGTCTGCTGCATAATGAATGTAATCTGCTCTGCCTGGAATTGGCGGACATAGGTTTTCATCAGGGAACTCCCACGCTGTAATACCATAATAATGACTTAGGAGTGCTTTGTTTAAAAGTTTGACTCCCTTCGCATTTGAAAAATCTATAGATACTGCTCCAAATTTGTTGGGGCGTACATGGTTTTTTAATTCGGGTACAGCGGCAACTAATGCAGATAGATCATAACGCTCTCGATTCTTATTGCGAGCGTGTAGTCTAGACTTTTCTTCTTTTGGTGTGTTCGAAGACATGATTTTAGGTGATTTCAGGTAGTCTGGTTTTGGTTATTTCCTTCCTCAAGGAATAAAATTAATCTTTTTTAAATTGGATAGATCGCACATGTATTTTTTTACCTTCAGATCCTTCAAAAACAAAGGCTAATGGAACCATAATTCTTTTCATGTCGGCAGTTTCAAATCGGTTTGTTTTAATTTCATACACCTTCCAATCTGTAGTTAGTTCTATTTCAACTCGTGACTCAGTACCATCTGGCGGATCGTTTACGTCTTTCATAGTTATATCAAAAACTTCACCCCCAACGGCCCCCTTCATTTCTACAAAAACAGTGGAATATGGAGAGAAATCCATCTCATTTACCCTGCCATATAGTGCATCTACTAAAAAGTAAGAAGTTCCCCATGCATATGTGTTTTCAGGATATGTAATAGCTAAGTAATCTTCTACTTTTGAAAAATCTTCAATAAACACATCAGAAGCTGCGTAGTGTACTTCAAACGCGGTAGGTGCCTGGCCGTTTGTTAGAACACTTACAAAATCTGCATCTCCAAAAGTAAATAACACACTACTTAATTCAAGTTTCGTTTGCTGGTCAAAGCTAGTTTTTGAGTCGTGTATCATCTCAATAAGTTTTTCCCCCATCAAGATTTGTTCTTCGTACGGCTTTAGGAAGCTCGCTTCATATCCTGCAATTTCGAAAATAGCTAAGGTAGTATCATCTCTTAAAACCTCTAGAAACTTAGGGGCCACCAAAGTAAAATCTTCGGCAAGCCAGGGTTTCAAATACAGCTCTGCTCCATTGTTCTTAAATTTTGAACGCCAATAATCTTCTAGTTTTTTATATGCTTGATTGTGTTCTGTTTCTTTGTTTTTAATTTTATCTGCATTTGTGAAGTAGGTGCTTAGTAATAAAGCCAAATCTGTACCCTGTATCTTCCCAAAATATGAAGAGTTTTTTAAGGATTCAAATGCACTAAGGTTGGAATTGAATTGTATGGTATTCGAAATGTTCTCAGTTGTAAAATTGATATAAGCAGCCTCTACAAGCGTAAGTGATCTTTTGGTGGTAGGCATGTAATAGTTTTGAATAGAATCAACTTTTGCTACTATGTTTGCTCTTGCCGTAGATAGTAAGTTTAACTCTCTAAGGTCTGATAGTACTCCGTTAGACACACTCATTAACACATCATTTAATTCTCCTTTTTGAATCTTTTCTTCGTTCCAATTATTAATTTGAAGTGCTATGAGAATCCCAATTACTACCAGAAATATTTCGCCTAATGCGTACTTAACATACTTTGTGGTTTTGTTCTGTTCTAGGAGCTCACGCCTAATTTTTCTAAAGAACTTTATCATTACTTGGTTTTTGGTGTTAACGAAGAACGATGGTTCGGAGTTAATAACTAGGGCGTAAAAAGCCACCTATTCTAAACCGTTAGAGATATCGCTATCGTGTAAGTTTTAAATGAGGGGATACTATAAAAGTACGGAAAAGCTTGGGCTTTTATGCAAACCCTCATTTACCTTCAAAGTATAACTAGAAAAGCACAAATGTATAAGGGTGCAACTTGTAAAAAACAAGCTGCACCCTTAGTATAAATTTTAATATAGAAGCGAATTAAAACACCCTATGTTCAAAGTAAATTTTATAGCACGTATTTATTGGCAGCTAGGCGCATTACCATCTAAATACATAACATTCCAAGCGGTTTCATACCCTACTTTATGAGCAGCCCATGATTTCCATGCTGCGGAAGTGGTATCTGTAGGTTCTTCCCCTAAATCGCAATTACCCGTTAAAATCGTGTATATAAAACCGGCAGCAGCTTTATCTAAATCACGACTCATGTGCCAGTCATCACGGTAGGCAGAATCAACAATGTTTAATTCTTTAAGCTGGCCGTATAAAGTACGAATAGGAATAGCTCTTGCATATGGTATTTCAGATTGGCGAACCATGTATAGTGCCACTCCTAAGTCTGTTCCGTTATCAGTTTGTGATCTTCTTTTATCCATACCGTATAGCATAGATACGTTTCCGGTAGAAGCTCCTTCTTGCATTGGAAACCCAAAAGAGTAATCAAAGGCAGATGCATCAATCTTATATCGCTTGTCTGCTTCAAAGTTCGTGTTTGCTCTACCAAAATTGAAATTGATAGGTGATGGGCCGTCACGTTCTAATGATTGTTCAGATTTTCCAAAAACCCAATTTAGTCCAGAAAGAATACCGTTCTCACTACTAGTACCTGTATGATTAAAATGAATTACAGGATCATTAATGTTACAGGCTAAAAATGGTGAAACGTGGCTACGCACTCCAGAAAAGTGACTTTCATTAGCTGCACTTTTTACAGTTGACAATGCGGCTTGAGCAATAGCAGCATCATATTCATAACCAGATTCAGAGGCGCTTTTGCCATATACTTGAGCGTAAATAGATGCCGCAGCAGTATATGCTCCATTTGGTGATGGGTGTTCTGAACTTTCATCCTTTTTTTCGCTAGCAAGAGATTCCCAAGCTAATCCTGCAGGGACTGTTTCCACAGCTACTTTTGCCCCTTCAGAAGTTCTATAGGTGAACTCTTCAAAATGAGTAATTGGAGACAAGGTTGTTTGTGCTTTAGGCCACATCATTAGTACTAATGGTTTAGCACCACCTTCAACTACTTTAGCAGCAATTTTGTTTACACCTAAAGAATAATATCCAGGAAGTGTAGAGACCAAATAAGGGTCAGCAGCAATAACTACGTAGTCCCATTTTTTATCACCAGCACTAGAAAGCTTTTTCATACGGTCTTCCTTCCCTTCTGGCCAATAGTAGTATTGTACTAAGGAATGACGATAGTGCGTGTAATCTGTAGGAGTTCCACCAGAACCTAATGCCACAGCCACTTCTTTTCTTGCATAGATATCTTCTGCTTCTACATAGGTAGTTGCAGTATTATTTACATCCTGTGATAGGATGTTGTTTAGTTCGGTTGCAATAGCTCCTGGAGCAAAAGCTTCTGAGGCACTATTAATAGATAGGCTTGTTCCTAGGACTAAGATATTTAGTTCCCCATCGCCATTTATATCTGCATTAATAGTTTGTTCTGGATTCTCCTCGTTTGGTTCCTCGTTAGATTCCCCATCTGGGTTTAAAACGTCTAGGCTAGAGTCTGTGCTACATGAGCTAAGTAAAGCAACAGCCATACTTAGGAGTAGGTATTTGGAAAAGGTAGGGTAGTACTTAGTGTTCTTGGCAATGCATTTCATAGGCAATAATAGTTCTAAGATTTTGGGACAACGAGCGGTTATAAAAAGGCTTATTGTTGAGTAACTAACGTGTGTAGCAGGGGGAAAGTATTTTTAATATGCGCTGATCGATGTATGGATACATTGCATTTCTTTTTATAATTACAAAACCGATTAAACCTTTAGAAAAATCTATAGTCCTAAAAAGAAAAAGTATCAAATTATGACAAATAGAGCTTTAATTTTTGCTGCCTTTTTAATGCTATTCTTAAGTTGTAGCAGTTCTACAGACGAACCCGTACTAGAGGAAGACACTACCGAAGAAACCACGGAGGAGGAAGTTCCAGAAACAACAGAACCTTCTTTTGAAGCAGCTGGCTTTGTTAAAATAGAAAATGGTTCAGGCGGACTGGTGGCAGATTTAGATTCTGGTGATCGGTTTGCACGAGACCATGATGCTATTGGTGATGTAAATGGTGACGGGGTAATAGATTTTGTTATTGGGGCTAGATCAGATGATGACGGAGGTGTTGATGCTGGCGCGGTTTATATTTTGTTTATGAATACGGATGGCTCTGTTTTGGCGAACCAGAAAATATCTATGTTAGAAGGCGGATTTAATGAAACCTTAAATGCCGGAAACTTCTTTGGTTATGGGGTTGCCGGCATTGGAGATTACGATGGGGATGGCATTCCAGATATTGCTGTATCATCTCCCGTTCCTCCAAACAATGCGCTCTATATTATTCATCTTAATGTAGACGGTACTGTAAAAGATTACGTGAAGAATGAAAATATTATTGCGAATGGCCTTACCGCTATTGGCGATATTAATAATGACAATAGAATAGATTTGGTTGCCTGCAATCCAGGCTCAAATGATGGTGGTGCCTCAAGAGGTGCTATTGCTATTTTATTTTTAGATGAAGCTTCTCAAGTGATGTCCGCTAATACAGTAACGATTAGTTCTACGGAAGGGAATTTTGGTACAGGATTAGAAAATAATGATCAATTTGGAGGAAGAGAAGTGGCTATGCTAGGAGATTTGGATAATGACGGTTCTCTAGAAATGGCCGTGGGTGCATTTATGTCAGACGGGGGAAAAGGAGCTATCTGGATGCTTTCTTTAGATGCAACAACCTACAATGTGGTTTCAAAACTTAAAATTACAGAAGGCGAAAATGGTTTTACAGACCAGTTAGATCTAGAAGAGAATCCTAATGGAACTTTTGGAGCGCAGTTTGGTCATGCTATGTGTGCTGCTGGGGATATAAATGGTGATGGAATTACAGATTTGGTTACCGGCGCAAACCAACAGAACGAAGGCGTGGGTTATGTGCTATACCTAAACGCAGACAAAACAGTAAAATCGTTTGATAAAATTAGCGCTACAGAAGGCGATTTTAATTTAGCCCTTAATAGTGGTGACCGTTTTTCTAGGTCTATTTCTTATGTTGGAGATTTAAAAGGGGATGGTTCTATAGCCATAAATTTTGGTGGCGGAGTAGGAGCGGGAGGAACAGGCTCTCTATATACCCTTTTCTTTATGCCAAATTAAACTGGGTTGGAGGATATATCCTTATTTTTACTAGATAATCAAGATTTAAAAAGAGGAGGCACGCCTCCTCTTTTTAAGTTCTTTTCACAAAATAATCCGCCATGCTTCATTTAAAATTAGCTACAGACCCACGCTGGGTAAATATTGTAGAAAAGAACATAGAAGAAATACTAACAGACCATGCTTGGTGTGAGCAAAAGGCAGCAACCAACGCTATTACTATTATTACGCATAATTCTGAATACCCAGATTTGGTAACAGAATTATTGTTGTTGGCACAAGAAGAGTTAGTGCACTTTCAAATGGTTCATGACATTATTAAAAAGCGTGGCTACACCTTGGGCAGGGAACGCAGAGACAGTTATGTAAATGAACTTTATAAGTTCATGAATAAAGGCGGTAGTAGATTACAATCTATGGTAGACAGACTTTTGTTTTCTGCCATGATAGAAGCCCGAAGCTGTGAACGCTTTAAATTACTTTCCGAAGAAATAAAAGATGAAGAGCTTTCTAAGTTCTATCACGATTTAATGATTAGCGAAGCCGGCCATTACACCACCTTTATTAGTTTTGCTCGCAAATACGGTAAGGATATAGATGTAGATAAACGCTGGCAAGAATTGGTTGACTTTGAAGCTGTCGTAATTCAGAATTACGGTAAAGAAGAAAGCATACACGGATAAGTATATGCTTTCTCTAAAGTTAATTTTTTCGATTTTATCTTAGCTGTTTTTTTATGAGCCTCTTTGTTACTAAAGATGAAACAAATAAGACACCATTTCTATAGAGGCTCAAGAATAAAGAAAAAAGTACTAACTGAGTATTCCGCAGAACTATGTCTCTAAGATCTTTGAATTAAGATTAAGAGCATTGTTATGCGCTAACCCTATTGGTAAAACTTGAGTTTTTAGTTCTTGTATTTTCTTTTTTGAAAGCTCTAAATTTTTTGGCTTGGACGCAGGTAATCATAAGGATTATAAGACAAACAACAGCAGACGCCCCGTTTCCACTATTAGCGACTAGGTGAGCAATGGCGCCTAGAATAAAGTTCATGAAAAACCCAGCGTATACCCACTCCACCAAGAACTGGTCTTTATTTA
>CALHVP010000125.1 GCA_938038975.1 uncultured Maribacter sp.
TACAGCAAAGAAAACAGAATCAATTTCCTTTTGATAATCTAACTCGGTATCAGACATGTAAATAATACTATATGAAGTACCAAAAACACCACCAGTAGATTGATTTCTTTCTAATAATTTTGGTTCCACTTTACAGGAACATACTACAATACACAGTACTAATATAAATTTTTTCATTACTCAATTTCAATTAAACCATCGTAATCAACAATATATTCCTCATCAAGATAAACCGGTAAATTATAATCATTGGAATTAACCAATCCTACTGCAGCATAAAACGTACGTGCCTCAAACTTTATAGCATGATCTCTCATTTTATTAAGGTCTGAACGAAAAAAATCAATATCCCTTGGGTCACCAGGGTATCCAATATGTTTGACCACAATGAAATGCATTTTCTTTTCTTTGGTACAAACAAACTGTGGGTTTTTTTTCAACTCACTATTTACAGCTAAGAACTCAAAGCCTTCTTCTTCCAATTGTTTTCCAACAATATTCATAGCTAAATTATGTAACTCCTGTTCTGTAAGTACGTGCATAAAATGAAAATAAGTGACTAATAATAAAAAGACCGATATTTTCATATCGGCCTTTTTAAAATATATTAATATCTAAAAGTTAAAACTTGTAGACCGTATTTGTTTTTGACTACCCTCCGAAATCATCAAAACGGATATGTTCATCAGGGATACCATAATCTTCTCCCATTTTCTGAACCGCCTTGTTCATTAATGGTGGACCACAGAAATAAAGCTCAATATCCTCTGGAGACTCATGAAGGTCAAGATAATTATCTATTACACAATTATGAATAAACCCAACAAAACCGTCACCGGGAGCATCTAAACTTTCTTTGATTTTCCAATTATCTTCTTCGGCTGGCTCTGAAAGTGCCAAATAGAACTTAAAGTTCGGGAATTCTGCCTCTAACTTATAAAAATGATCTAAATAAAATAATTCTCTTTTAGAACGACCACCGTACCAATACGTAACTTTTCTGTTTGTTTTCAACGTTTTGAAAAGGTGATACAGATGCGACCGCATTGGCGCCATTCCAGCACCACCACCAACATACAACATTTCCGAGTCAGACTCATTAATAAAGAATTCTCCATAAGGTCCAGAAATTGTTACATCATCCCCAGGTTTTAAACCGAATATGTAAGAAGAAGCAACTCCAGGATTTACATCCATCCAACCATTTTTAGAACGGTCCCATGGTGGCGTAGCGATACGCACGTTTAACATAATTTCTCTACCCTCTGCAGGAAAGGATGCCATAGAATATGCTCTTTCTACCGTTTCAGGGTTTTTCATAACCAATGGCCAAAGATTAAACTTGTCCCATTCTGCCTGAAATTTATCTGGTGTTTCATGCTCTTCTGGGTGAGCAGTTATATCCATATCTGCAAACTTCACTTCACATTCTGGAATCTCTATCTGGATATAACCTCCAGCTTTATAACCCATATCCTCTGGAATTTCAACTACAAATTCCTTGATAAAAGAAGCGACGTTATAATTACGAACCACTTTTGCTGGCCATTTTTTTATTCCGAACACCTCTTCAGGTATGGTAATTTCCATATCCTGCTTTACCTTAACTTGACAAGCTAAACGTGCTCCATGACTTAATTCCTTCTTTGAAAAATGAGGAGTTTCCGTTGGTAATGCCTCACCACCTCCAGATATAACGTCACATTCACATTGTATACAAGTTCCACCACCTCCACAGGCTGAAGGCAAAAACACCTTTTGGGCACTAAGGGTAGTAAGCAACGTACTACCAGAAGCAACTTCAATTTTTTTCTCTCCGTTTATGGTAATCGTTACCGGTCCTGAAGGAGATAATTTCTGTTTCGTAAATAACAAAACAGCAACTAAAATCATCAATAGCACTAAAAATGCCACGACCGTAATCATTATTGTTCCACCTGTACTAGTAGCTAATATCATCATTTACTTATTTATATCGTTATAAGAAATTTCCTTTTCGTCTATTTCCTTTTTTAATTCTTCCGGATCATTTGGTAGTACCTCTTCCGATTCCATTTGTTGCACTGTTGTGTTCTCAACCTCGACAGGAGCCTCTTCGCCACCGCCAGTTAACATACCACCAAAACTTTGGAAACCAATACCCATCAATCCAGTAATAATAAATGTTATACCTAAGCCCCTTAATGGAGCAGGAACATTAGAATATCGAATTTTTTCACGAATTGCCGCAATGGCTAAAATAGCTAAGAACCATCCAATCCCAGAACTAATACCATAATTCAAAGCTAGACCAAAAGTTTCAATCTCTCTGGCTTGCATAAACAATGACCCTCCTAAAATGGCACAGTTTACAGCAATCAAGGGTAAAAATATACCTAGGGAATTATAAAGTGAAGGTGAGAATTTTTCAACAATAATTTCCACTAACTGCACCATAGTAGCTATGGTTGCAATGAATAGTATAAAAGACAGAAAACTAAGATTGTAATCCGCATACTCTTCACCTAACCAAACTAAAGCACCCTCTTGTAATAAGTACTTATCCAGTAACCAGTTTAAAGGAACAGTTACGGCTAATACAAATATAACAGCAGCTCCTAGACCTACAGCAGTCGCTACTTTCTTTGATACTGCCAAATAGGAACACATTCCTAAGAACACGGCGAATACCATGTTGTCAATAAAAATCGATTTAAAAAAAAGCTCTATATGCTCTAACATAATTTCTGTGTATCTATTCGTTTAATTTTCTTCTACCAATGCTGGGTTTCTAGACCGCTGTACCCAAATAATTAGACCTACAACAATCAATGCTGCTGGAGGAATAATCATAAATCCATTATTTTCATAACCGGTAGCGTACAACCCAGTTTTTAATATGGGGTCTCCTAACACAGGAAAACCCAAAAGTGTTCCAGAGCCTAATAGCTCTCTAAAAAAACCAACAATTATAAGAATTACACCGTACCCTAGTGCATTACCAATACCGTCTAAAAATGATTTCCAAGGACCATTTGCTAATGCAAAAGCCTCAAAACGACCCATTATGATACAGTTGGTAATAATCAAACCAATGAAGGCTCCTAAAGTTTTACTCAACTCAAACTGATAAGCCTTTAAAACCTGATCAACGATAATTACCAATGTGGCAACAACAATCAACTGAACGATAATCCTGATTTTAGAAGGAATAATATTCCTCATTAGGGAGATGACAACATTTCCAAGTGCCATAACAAATATCACGGAAATCGCCATAACTATAGACGCTTTCAGCTCTGCCGTAATAGCTAGTGCTGAACAAATACCTAATACCTGTATCGTAATAGGGTTGTTATCCGTTAATGGATCTAAAATAAGACTAGCGTCTTTTTTTGTAAGTAATGCCATAGTTATTTAACTCTAATGGTTTCTAAATAATCTTTATATAAATTAACGCTCTCCTTAATCATTACCGCAACACCATTTCCTGTGATTGTGGCACCCGCTAAGGCATCTACTTCGTTATCATCTTTTGTTTTGTTCAAAGGGTCATTATTACCTTTTGCAACAGCTATACCAGCATACTTTGTCCCGTCCAAAATACTCTCACCAGTAAAATCGTCCATAAAGTATCTCATTTTGATATTGGCACCCAATCCTGCGGTTTCACCCTTGTGATCAAAGTATACACCCTGTACCGTCATAGTATCATCCAAAGCAATATAACCCCATATGGCATCCCATAACCCTTTACCGTACATTGGAATGATATAAAGTCTCTTACTGTCCTTCTCGCCAATAAACAATGGTAATTTATAGGGCTTACCTTTCTTTTTATTTGCAAGTTGCTTTTTTAAGTCGATTAAATAAGCCTCTCCGTCCTGTGTGGTTTTACCACCCTCAATTACCAACTGCTCTTTAATATAGGTAGTAAACTCCGCACCAACTTTGTCCGTAGGTATGAAATTAACACTTCCTGCATCATCTCCATTTTCATTAACACCCATAGCGTAAAGAATATTCTGCTGCTTTGCAAAACGTTCGTTCTCCTTAATATTAGGCATTAAACTCGAAGCCAAGAAAGCTAAGATGGAACCTACTACTACAACCATGACAGCTGCAAAAATTACGGTATAACTATTTTTATCTGTATCTAAGGCCATAACTAAACGGTTTCTGCTTTAAGTTCTTTTGCCGCAGCGTCCGAATCCCTCGGCAGTACAACAGCGTTTTTAAGTCTTTTCATTCTTCGCTTTACATTACCTTGAATTACGTAATGATCTATTGTAGGAGCAAATACGTTCATTAATAAGATAGCTAAGAATACTCCTTCTGGATACGCAGGATTAAATACCCTTATCATTACTGATAAAAATCCTATCAAAAATCCATAAATCCATTTTCCCTTATTTGTTTGTGACCCTGTTACCGGATCAGTTGCCATATAGACAATACCAAACGCAAGACCTCCAACAATAAGATGTTTCCAAAAATCAAAACTCATTAGTCCGTAAAACTTACTTGTTTCACCAACCCAGCCTAATTCTACAACTTGATTGAACATAAGCCCCATAACTAGAGAACCTATAACCGCACTAACCATAATTCTCCAGCTTGCAATTTTGCTAAAAATCAAAAACAAACCACCTAGCAAACATAGAAATGCAGATGTCTCACCAACGGATCCCGGAATGAATCCAAAGAACATATCAGATATGCTGTATTTTGCTGCCATAGCTGCTTCATTATTCTGAGCTAAATATCCTAGTACGGTTTCACCCGAAATAGCATCGACATTATCTGCGCCAGCTAAAATTTGCTCTGACCTTTCACGCGCCTCATATACCCAAACTTTGTCTCCACTCATCCAAGTAGGATACGCAAAGAACAAGAAAGCTCTAATCGTGAGCGCAGGATTAAGAATATTCATTCCTGTACCCCCAAATACTTCTTTACCAATAACTACTCCGAACACAACTGCAACTGAAAGCATCCATAATGGAGTGTCAACTGGAACGATTAACGGCACTAACATTCCTGTCACCAAATACCCCTCTTCTACTTCATGGCCTTTTATTACAGCAAAAATAAATTCTACTAAAAGACCAATACCGTAAGATATGGCTACTAAAGGCAATACCTTAATTATACCAATCCAGAAATTATCCCAAGTAATGAAATGTTCTAGAACTGAAAAATTTTCAGGAAAGCCATTCAAAGCAGAGTAATGTTGATACCCGGCATTGAACATAGAAAAAATCAAAATAGGAACCAAAGCCATGATTACCGTATTCATCGTCCTTTTTAAATCATCTGCTCCTCTAACATGAGACCCTGAGTGGGTTGTCTCATTAGGTGCAAACAAAAAAGTATGAAAAGCATTGAAAGCTGGCGCCATCTTTTTGCCTTTATACTTCATCTTTAAGTCGTGCATTGTGCTTTTTATGCTCATCTCTTATCCTATTTCTTGTTTTAACAAATCTAAACCTTCACGTATAATCTGCTGATGCGGTTGTTTAGAGATACAAATAAATTCAGTCAATGAAAAATCTTCAGGTGCAACTTCGTATAAACCAAGATGCTCCATTTCGTCTAAATCTTTAACCATGCAAGCTTTCAACAACTGCATTGGGTAAATATCCATTGGAAATACCTGCTCATAATGGCCTGTAACCACAAACGCCCTATGTTCACCATTGGTATTCGTAGTTAAATCAAATTTTTTCTTAGGTTGCATCCAAGAAAACGTAAGTGCTCTTGTATTTGATATTTTATTAAAAATTGGTTTATTCCATCCAAAAAACTCATAATCGTCTCCTTCAGGAATAACGCTTACTGTGTTATTGTAGAATCCAAGATTTCCATCTGGCTTACTTTTAGCACCCGTAAGCACATCACCATTAATAACCCTAATGTTCTCTTCTGTTACGCCACTTGCATAAAGAAAAGTAGCAATTTCTGCCCCTATTTTTGTGGTGTAATATTTTGGAGCCTTCACAGAAGAACCTACTAATGCTACAGTCCTTTCAGCATTAAACTTTCCTGTTAATAAAAACTCACCCATGATTACTAAATCCTGAGGTGAAACGGTCCAGACCAATTCTCCTTTATTAATAGGATCTAATTTATTTATTTGGGTTCCTACCAGTCCTGCTGGATGAGGACCTGAAACCTTATGTAATTCTATTCCTTTTAAAGATGTCAAAGGAGAATCGTCTGATTTACCAATTGAAACGTGTACTTTACCAGGAGTCAACTTTGTTAAAGCCGTAATAGCTGCCTGTAATTCAGCTTCCTTACCTTTAAGTATGTAATTCAAATCAGCAGCTAAAGGTGCTGTTACATAACCAGAAATAAAAATAGCTTTAGGCGTTGTGTCAGAATCCGCAATAATATCATACGGACGTTGTTTAATAAATGGCCAGCAACCACCTTTCAACAAAATCGATTTTACATCCTGTTTTGAAGCATCGTCTAAATTAATTGCTTGGGTAGCAGCGAAACTTTGGTCTTTATCTGCTAAAATCTTAACAGATAGAATACGTCTTCTTGCACCACGCTCTATTTCTACTAATTCCCCACTTACGGGTGATACAAAAAGCATATCCTCATTGCTTTTATTGTAGAATAAAGGCTCGCCAGCTTTTACCTCAGCACCCTGCTTCAAAAGCATCTTTGGTGTTACTCCGTGAAAATCAGCAAGATTTAAAGTGTAAACGTTACTTAGAACCGCTTTTGCGGTCTCCAGCTCAGCAGCACCCACTAGGTTTATATTCAACCCTTTTTTAATTTGAATGTCTTTGGACATATATTGTGGACCTTAGGTTAACAAAATTTGATGCGAATTTACTACTAAATGAAAAATTTTCCCAATTATTAACTTATAATTTAGGCTTTACATCGATGTTAATTTATTCGGCATCCTTTTTGTTTACCTTTGAAATAAAATTTGCTTATAAATGCGCGTATTGCTTAAACACATTATAGTTCTTCTTTTTGTCCAATCCGTTTTTTGTCAAGTGCAAGTTGAGGTAAACCCTCCAGCCAATATTAAATCAATCACTTTTAAAGGACCAACTGACGATCAATTTCCTTTAGTTCAAATTGGAGAATCTATATTTTTAGAATTTGACGACCTTTTGGCAAACGAACAAGATTACTACTATAAACTAGTTCACTGTGATTATGACTGGACTCCATCTGATCTTCTTAAATCTCAATATTTAAGAGGCATGGACAACCAACGCATCATTAATTATGAGAATAGTTACACTACTTTAGAAACGTATTCCAACTATCAACTTACAATACCCAACGACAATGTGAGGCTTAAGGTTACTGGAAATTATGTTCTTGAAATATATAACAGTAGCTATGAATTACAATTTTCAAGGCGCTTCATTATTTACAAAAACCTTGTAAAAGTTGGCGGTGCGGTTAAAAGGTCACGGGATTTTGAATTTATAAACGACAAACAAGTAGTACAGGTTGCTATTAATTCGGGTAATTTTAGACTTGTAAACCCTAAAAAGGAAGTTAAAATCGCCATTTTACAAAACTATTATTGGCCAACTACTATTTACAATATACCCCCGCAATTTACCTTAGGTAGCGAGCTGGTATATAAATACGACCAGGAGACTTCATTTTTTGGAGGCAATGAGTATTTATTATTTGACACTAGTGACCTTAGAGCTCCTAGCTCACAGATTAGCAGCATAGATTTACTCGAAATATACAATCATTATTTGTTTTCTGACGGATTTAGAAACGACGAACCGTACACCTATTTTCCTGATGTAAATGGCGATTTCAAAATAAGAACGCTACAAGGAGATGATAGCTCTAGAGAAGCAGAATACACAAATGTTCATTTTAGCCTTCCTTATACTGATGCTATTGCTCTTGATGATGTTTACATTTTTGGTAAGTACAATAACTATGCACTTACCGAGGAGAACAAAATGTCCTACAACGAGGATAATGGGATGATGGAGGCTACCATGAAACTAAAACAGGGTTTCTACAATTATAAATATATCATAAAGGGTGAAAACGAAAACATCAGATACAATGATGTTGGTGGAAATTTTCATTTTACCGAAAACAACTATTTGATACTTGTTTACTATAGAGACTTTGGAGATATTTATGATAGCATTATTGGTGTAGGCTCAGCAAATTCTAGAACCATTACCAACTAAGGATATAAAAGATGGCGAAAGAAATTGAACCCATTGAAATCTCCACTGAAAAACATAGCAGCAAGTACAGAGGTGTTACATGTCTAAATTGTGGGCATCCTCTAGATATGAGCAACAAGTACTGTCCTAATTGTTCACAGCTAAATAGTATAAAAAAACCATCTATAAAGGACTATCTTGAAGAGTTCTTTTCTAGTATGTTGTCTTATGATACAAAAATATTTAAGACCCTAACTGCATTACTACTTAGGCCAGGGGAAATAACCCGCGATTACATCGCAGGTAAACGTATCTCTTACACCAATCCTTTTAGATTCCTACTTAGCCTAGCCATCATTTATTTTTTACTAATGAGTTTTGCTGGCGATTATGAGCAATTAAATCGCTACGGCTTGGATTCACAAGAAGGGTTTTTAGAGATAAATGACGATACATTTGATAAAATTAATTTTGGAGATAATGAAGATGAGAAAAACGAACTAATTGCCCAACTAGATTCGTTGCATTTACAGGAATTGATTAATGAAAGATCAAGGGTAAAAGATTCTGCAATTACAGCTAACCCAAAGAAACAACTTAAAAAGGCAGATGAGCTGTCCTTTATCCCAAGCCATTTCAAGAAACAAGAGATATTTAGCTTATTAATAAAAAAAGATACTATTTATACTTTTGAAGAAGCAGAAAAAAAATACGCCTTGGAAGACACAAGAAGTAACAAAGCAGCATTTAATGCTGCACGGAGTGTATGGAAAGCAAGAAAACAGCCAGGAGAGTTTATAAGTGACCTATTTTCTAAATTACCTTTTACTACATTTTTATTTCTACCGGCATTCGCTTTCTTTATTTGGCTGATCTATATCAGAAAAAAACATACATATACCGATCATTTAATCTTTAGCTTTCATAATCAATCCTTGTTATTTATCTTGCTCATTATTAGTTATCTAATCGATACTATATTTAAAACGAACAGCGTTCCCCTGTTCATTATTATTTTTGCATTCTACCTCTATAAGGCAATGCGAAATTTTTATGGACAAGGAAGATTTAAGACTATTGTTAAATACAGTATACTTAACACGATTTTCGTTATTTTAGCAGGAATAGGCGTGGTCCTACTTTTAACCGGCAGTTTTTTAACGTATTAAAAAGACTTATGACAACACAGGTTACAAAAGGAATTAGAATATCGATAAACACTAGTTTTGAAGGAACATTCTTCAAAAACTATAAAATGCACTATGCTTTTGGGTATACAATTACTATTGAAAACCAAAGCAAAGACACCGTTCAATTGACCTCTCGTCACTGGAATATATATGATTCGCTAAACGATATGGAAACATTGGATGGCGAAGGAGTTATTGGCAAAAAGCCCATTATTCAACCAGGAGAATCTCACACTTATAATTCCGGATGCCTTTTAACTTCACCAATTGGTGCAATGAATGGCCATTACAATATGAGCAGCTTAAATTCTTCTGAGGAATTTAGAGTTTATATACCCACTTTTAAATTTAGTGCACAGTTTGCATTAAATTAAGTATACCTTTTGTTATAAAACTAATCTTTCATTTTAGCCTGTAAACAGGTTTGTTTTCTTTTCTATCGTATCACAAAGTATTGAAGACAAGATTAATTCCAACTTTCGTAGACACCACTAAATATGTAGTCGCACAAGAGGTATATTACGATAGTTTCAATCCTCTTTTTCACTTTTAATTCTCACTTACTAAGCGTACCTTTGTTTACATTTTAATTTTTAAAATTTTCACAATGGGTAAAGGTTTTTTCCAAGTTCCAACAGCATTTAATGAACCAATAAATAGCTTTGCTCCTGGTAGCCCAGAGAGAGAAGCGGTTCTAAAACAATATAAAGAATATTTTAACAGTACTGTAGATGTACCTATGTATATTGGGTCTAAGGAAGTTCGCACTGGCGACACAAGACCAATGTCACCTCCACACGATCACAAACATATAGTTGGTACGTACCACACAGCAGAAAAAAAACACGTTAGCGAAGCTATTCAAAACTGTCTAGACTCTAGAGAAGCTTGGGCGAACCTTACTTGGGAGCAGCGCGCAGCAATTTTCATGAAAGCTGCTGAATTACTTGCTGGTCCTTATAGAGCAAAAATAAACGCTGCAACTATGATAGCGCAATCTAAAACCGTTCATCAGGCCGAAATAGATGCCGCATGCGAGTTTATAGATTTTCTAAGGTTTAACGTAGAATATATGACGCAGATTTATCAGGAACAACCTGATTCTGCTGAGGGTATTTGGAACCGAGTGGAATATAGACCTTTAGAAGGTTTTATTTACGCTATTACCCCATTCAATTTTACTGCAATTGCCGGAAATCTTCCTGCTAGTGCTGCTATGATGGGTAATGTCGTTGTATGGAAACCAAGTGATAGTCAGATTTTTTCAGCTAAAGTAATTGTAGATGTATTTAAAGAAGCTGGCTTACCAGATGGCGTTATAAACGTTGTTTACGGTGACCCTGTAATGATTACAGATACCGTACTTGCTAGCCCAGATTTCGCAGGATTACACTTTACCGGCTCCACGCACGTCTTTAAAGAGTTATGGAAACAAATAGGAAATAATATACATACCTATAAGACGTATCCAAAAATTGTAGGAGAAACAGGTGGTAAAGATTTTATAATAGCGCACCCATCCGCAAAACCTTCTCAAGTAGCAACAGCGATTGTTAGAGGTTCATTTGAATTTCAAGGACAAAAATGTAGCGCAGCATCTAGAGTTTACTTACCTAAATCAACATCAAAGGAAATTCTGGAACTTGTTAAAAAAGACATCGCTTCTTTCAATACGCCTGGTTCACCTGAAGATTTATCTAATTTTATTACAGCAGTAATTCACGAAGGGTCTTTTGATAAGCTAGCCAGCTATATAGACCAAGCAAAAAAAGATACTACCGCTGAAGTCATTGCAGGTGGTAATTATGATAAATCAAAAGGGTACTTTATAGAACCAACTGTGATACTTACTACAGATCCAAAATACACTACAATGGAAACAGAACTTTTTGGACCCGTCGTAACCATTTATGTTTATGAAGATAAAGATTGGAGCGAAACACTTAAGTTAGTGGATGCTACATCAGAATATGCCTTAACTGGAGCAGTACTTTCAAAAGATAGATATGCTATTGATGAAGCTACTAAAGCACTTCAAAATTGCGCAGGTAATTTCTATATCAATGATAAACCAACTGGAGCTGTCGTAGGACAACAACCTTTTGGAGGAGCAAGAGCTTCTGGTACAAATGATAAAGCTGGATCAGCTCAAAACTTATTACGTTGGGTATCTCCTAGACTAATTAAAGAAACCTTTGTAACACCTGAAGATTACAGGTATCCTTTTTTAGGATAGTTAACTCAAGCTAAGAATAGCTCATAAGCGTTTAACGCTATTTTTTAACTACATTTAAAGGTCTTACCAGAAAATCTGGTGAGACCTTTTTAACTTAAACTACAACTAAAATGAAAAAAACAATCTTAATAGCTATGTTAATGGTGGTATCCTTAACATATGCTCAAGACAAATTAGCACAATCTACCATCCAGGCCGTACTAACGGGAAATCAATCACAGGTAATTCAACTTGCAGAAGCATTTTCTGAAGAACAGTATGATTGGAGACCTTCCGAAGGAGTTAATTCTGTCGGCGACGCGCTTTTACATGTAGCTGGAGGAAATTACTTTCTAGCTTCCAAATTAGGTTTTCCACCACCAGCTGATGTAGATATGATGTCTCTTGGCAAAATCACAGGAAAAGAGAATATTATAGCTGCTTTAAAAAAAAGCAATGCATTTGTTCTCGAGGCAATACTAATGGTATCCAATGAGGAACTTAACGAAGAAGTAGACTTTGGTTTTGCAAAAATGAATAAATTAGGTGGTCTACTAGCAATAATGGAACATAACGGAGAACATAAAGGACAATTAATTGCATATGCTAGGTCCAATGATGTTGTTCCGCCTTGGAGTAAATAAGTAGTTCACCTAGAAGCATTAATTATTATTAAAACGGGGTCGCAATAATCTAATTTACTAGATTGGTTATTACGACTCCCTTTTGCTTCTAATACTTACTAATTCTTCAAGATTTTCAAACAAATCTAAAAACTACACTAATCGCAAGCAACCTTATGAGCACTCTAACATCTTAAAACTAAAAATCCTTATGAAAAAGATATTAGCAGCAGCTTTCGTTTTAATAATTTCTCAGTCATGCAATAATGATGATGAAGGTTTACCAATTATCTCAGCATGTGATGTCACTAATCCAATTGAGAATTTACCTTGGCTGAAGACTCAAGTAAACGAAATAATAGAAAACAAAAGCGATGTAGCTCCTTTCTTTTTTATAGAAATAGCAGAATATAGAGGAGAAACGATATTCATATCCAATAATTGCTGTGCAATTTGCGGAACCATTGTTCCAATTTATAATTGCAGCGGAGACTTATTGGGACTTTTAAATGATGAAATAAAAATTAACGAAGTCATTAACGTACAAACTATTTTCAGTAGACCAGATTCTACTTGTCAGTAAAATCATCAACCACAAATAGTTTATCAGAACTCTTGACTATCCTTTAAATTTAAGAGGCAAATAAACCACTTTTTTAGTTTCATAAAATTCTTCAGAAAAGTAGTCGGATAAGTTAAATATTTGAGCCGTCCGGTAATCCTTCAATTCTTCTTTTAAATCTCCACCTTTTAAGTATAATATCCCGTTTCGCTTATCATGCATGGATTCCTTTTTTATCTTTCCTTTTATCCAATGCACAAATGTAGGCATAGCAGCAACAGCTCTACTTACAATAAAATCAAATTGACCAGAGACCTCTTCAACCCTTGAATTAATTGTTTTTACATTGGTTAAACCTAAACCATCTACCACCTCATCGACAACTTTTATTTTTTTACCAATAGAATCGACTAAAGTAAATTTAACATTAGGAAACAATATCGCTAAAGGAACGCCTGGGAAACCTCCACCTGTTCCTACGTCTAGCACATCTGAATTATCTTTAAATTCCAAGATTTTTGCAATACCCAAAGAATGTAATACATGGCGTATATACAGCTCATCTATATCCTTTCTAGAAACTACGTTTACTTTTTGGTTCCAATCTTTATACAACTCTTCCAAGTGAACAAATTGTGATTGCTGTTCTTTTGATAAATTGGGAAAATATTCAAATAGCCTTTGCGTTGTCATGCGTATCTTTGTAAAAAAACTAATTTAGTATATTGCTACTGCAAAGATTCCGTTTTTAATCAAGGTATCAAACTAAAACGAGGTCAATTGCGTTATATTTAAAGAAAAAGCTTATCATTTATGGAAAAGAAAACCATTAGATTTTCAAGAAAAGATCCCGCACAATTTTTCAAAACGTTGAATGGAAGAGTCAACGACTACTTTAAAACGAATAAAATAAAAAAAACAGGTAACTGGAGATTACATATAAAAACAATTGTAATGTTCACTTTGTTTTTAGCTCCTTACTTTTTAATTCTAACCCTAGGATTACCTAATTGGGCAAATTTACTATTAACCATAGTCATGGGAATAGGTATGGCTGGTGTTGGAATGAATGTAATGCATGACGGCAACCATGGCGCTTATTCCAATAAAAAATGGGTGAATAAATTCATGGGAGGTAGTATTTATATTCTTGCAGGTAACGTTTACAATTGGCAAGTTCAACATAATGTACTACATCATACCTATACAAACATCCACGAGCATGACGAAGATATGGAAGCAGGCAGAATTCTACGATTTTCAAAACATACGGAATGGAAAAAACATCATAAATTCCAGCATTTTTACTCTGTGCTACTTTATGGCTTATTAACCTTTAATTGGGCTATTACCACTGATTTTCAGCAGATGTATAGATATATGAAGCGTAAGTTATCCTATGGTAAATTACCTAGTGCTGCAACCAATTGGACAACATTACTCATAACAAAGACGCTATATGTTACTATATGGATTGTTGTTCCAATGCTCTTTTTAGATATTGCATGGTATAAAATTCTACTTGGCTTTTTTGTGATGCACTATGTAGCAGGAGTTATTTTGAGTGTAGTTTTTCAATTGGCTCATATTGTAGATGAAGCAGATACTCCATTACCTGACAATAGCGGCACCATGAAAAATACTTGGGCTATTCACCAGTTATTTACCACCGTAAATTTTGGCACAAAAAACAAAATAGTTAACTGGTTTACGGGCGGACTCAACCATCAAGTAGAGCATCATATTTTTCCAAATATAAGTCATGTACACTACACCAACATTTCTAAAATTGTTAGGGAAACAGCTATGGAGTTTAACTTGCCATACAACGAATACAAAACAACAAGAAAGGCTATTATATCTCACTTTACGCATTTAAAAGAATTAGGTAAACAACCAGCTTTGCAGGTGTAAACTAAGATTTTCTTCAGGGTATCAATAGCTCAATAATCTACTTGTGTATTTTTTATAAAATATAGATTTTGATTATTGAGCTATTCTTTTTTTAACTATTAACAAACTGCATACAAATAGTTAATAATCAATTGATTTTTAGAGCAACAGAGAATTACAAATGTTTTAATTTTGAATTCTCTAGGCACATACAAGTTTCCTATTGCCGCTGAAGTAAGTTTAGTACAGACATGGAAATAATAAATTAATAGTATTATGAGCAACCAACTATCGGACAGAATTAACAATGTAACTCCCTCTGCAACTCTAGAAATGGCAGCAAAAGCTCGAGAATTAAGAGCTTTAGGTAAAGACATAATTGGACTAAGCTTAGGCGAGCCAGATTTTGAGATTCCTGATTACATTAAGGATGCAGCTATTAAGGCAGTAAAAGATGGATATAATTCGTACACGCCAGTTGATGGTTATGTTGAGTTAAAAACCGCAATTATCACTAAGTTCAAAAGGGATAATAATTTAAGTTATGAAGCACCACAAATTGTAGTTTCTACTGGCGCTAAGCAATCGCTTTATAATGTTGCGCAAGTAGTTTTAAACAAATGAGATGAAGTAATTCTTCCATGTCCATATTGGGTAAGCTATTCTGATATTGTAAAACTAGCGGATGGCACCCCAGTTGAGGTACCAACGGAACTAGAAAACGATTTTAAGATGACGCCTCAACAATTAGAAGCGGCCATTACTCCTAATACAAAAATGCTCTGGTATAGCTCTCCTTGTAATCCAAGCGGATCTATATATAGCAGAGAAGAATTAAGAGCTTTGGCAGATGTTTTAAAGAAACACCCACAAATCATTGTTGTAAGTGATGAAATTTATGAACATATAAATTACGGAGTAACGCCTCACGCTTCCATGGCTGAATTTGCGGACATGTACGACCGTACTGTCACGGTTAACGGTGTAGCAAAAGCTTTTGCGATGACTGGTTGGCGTATTGGTTTTATTGGAGCTCCAGCATATATAGCACGTGCTTGCAACAAACTACAAGGACAAGTAACCAGTGGTGCAAACTGTATAGCACAACGTGCTGTTATTACAGCATTAGAAGAGTCACCGGACCGCATCAGTTACATGGTTGACGAATTCAAAGAAAGAAGAAAATTAATTTTAGGCCTACTAAAAGAAATAGATGGCTTTGTATGTAATGAACCAGAGGGTGCATTTTATGTATTCCCAGACGTTACTGCTTTTTTTGGCAAAACGTTGAATGGGAGAACGATTAGTAATGCATCTGACTTTTCAATGTACTTACTAGAACAAGCTAACGTTGCTACAGTTACAGGCGATGCTTTCGGAAATGGTAATTGTATTCGTATATCCTACGCAGCCTCTGAAAAGGAAATTAGAGAAGCTGTTTCAAGAATTAAAGCCGTGCTTTAAATAACCTCCTAGATTCAATTATAAAAGCAAAACCTCAGCTGTACTTACAACTGAGGTTTTTTCATACACTAAACTGTACGGAGCTAAGAGTTAAACAAATTTCAATTCACTAAGTACGTTTCCAGAAGTAAGGAGTCAACAATATTAACACTGTAAAGAGCTCTAATCTTCCTGCAAGCATTAAGAATCCGCACCACCATTTAGCTAAATCTGGGAGACTATTAAAATTGCTTACTGGATTTAAACTACCCAAAGCGGGACCTACATTCCCTAGAGAAGATGCAGCGCCACCAATAGCAGATTCAAAATCTAAACCTAAGAATCCCAAAACCAAAGCACCAATAACAAACAATAGCATGTAAAGCACAAAAAAGCCTATGAGATTATATACTATTTTCTCTTTTACAGTCTTATTGTTATAACGTACGGGTATAACTGCATTAGTATGCAAGGTTCTTTTGAATTCTAAAACTCCATTTTTAATAATTAACAAATGCCTGATTACTTTTATTCCTCCTGAGGTAGATCCTGCCGAACCACCAACAAAAAAAAGACCAAAGAAAAATATGGTTAAAAACGGAGTCCACTGCGTAAAATCCGCACTGACAAAACCTGTAGTAGTTACTACAGCAATTACTTGAAATAAAGCATGCCTAAAAGAACTTTCTGCCTGCCCTAAAACCATTGGATACCCTGGTGTTAATTCACTAATATCTGCTCTAAAATGGATAACCAAAGCCGCTATAACAGTCGCAGACACGATGAATAATAAGTATAATTTAAACTCTTCATCTTTAATCACCTTTTGCACTTTTCCTTTAAAAGCAAAATAACTAAGCACAAAATTCGTCCCAGCTAAAAACATAAAGAAGATTATAATATACTGTATTAACGGCTCATTGTTCCAATAAGCTACACTTGCGTTTTTAGTAGAAAAACCTCCTGTAGATAAGGTTGCTAGTGCATGATTTATAGCATCGAAAAAAGACATCCCTGCCAACTTCAATAAAATAGTTTCAGCAACGGTATATCCTACATAAATCAACCAAAGACGCTTGGCTGTATCTGTTATCCTAGGATGAAGCTTATCTGCACTTGGACCAGGAGCCTCGGCTGCAAATAACTGCATACCTCCTATTCCTAGCAAAGGCAAAATAGCAATTGCCAGGACTATAATCCCCATCCCACCTATCCAATGCGTTAGACTTCTCCAAAATAAAATACCTTTAGGCATGGATTCTATATCATCCATAATCGATGCGCCTGTGGTAGTGTAACCAGAGATAGTCTCAAAAAAAGCATTTGTTACATCTGGTATGGCCCCAGAAAAGATATAAGGTAACATTCCCGAAATAGACATGACAATCCACCCAAAAGTCACTATAATATAACCCTCTTTTTGTTTCACCTCTTTACGATGACCACGGGTATAATACATTGCAAATACTCCAGCAAACATCGTAGAAATTGAAGCTAATGAAATACTTAGTGTAGCACCATCCTTATAAACAGCACTTAAGACGGCAGCCAACAACATGAAACCACCATTAAATAGGAGCAAGAGCCCCATAATATGAAATATAATTCTAGAGTTTAAGCGCATGTTAAAGGAACATTCGTTCTATTTTTGGTATTTCTTCTGGAAGACAACAAACCACTACCCTATCCCCGGCCATAATTTCAAATCCACCGAGAGCAATAATTCCTTCACCACCTCTTACAACTCCTCCAATAGTAGCATCTTTTGGAAAGTTAAGATCCCTTATAGCTGAGCCAGTAACACGGGAGTCCTTTTTCACAATAAACTCTAATATTTCTGCATTTAAATTATTCAAACGCATCATAGCAACAACCTCTCCTCTTCTTATATGTCTAAAAATATTATTAGCAGCGAGTAATTTTTTATTTATCAACGTATCGATGCCTATAGAATGTGAGAGTTGAAAATAATCCATATTCTCTACTAAGGCTATCGTCTTCTTTATATGCTTAGATTTAGCAACCAAACATGACATGATATTAGTTTCTGAGTTACCAGTGACTGCAATAAAAGCATCCATAGATTCAAGGCTTTCTTCATCCAATAGCTCTACATTTCTTCCATCACCATTTATAACCAAAGCGTTAGGTAAATCATCAGCAAGGTCAAAAGCTTTTTCTTTATTCTTCTCAATCAGCTTAACATTAAATTTATTATTACATAAATCTCTTGCCGTTTTGTAGCCAACCTTACTACCGCCTAAAATCATAACATTCTTAATGTCTTCTTTCTTTTTACCAGTAAGTTTATAGAGTTCGTCTACACCTTCTTTTACGGTAATAAAATAGACCTGATCACCTTCTTTAAAAACGGTATCACCTCTTGGAATTACAGTGTACTGTGTTCCCATACGTTGCAAAGCAATGGGCATAAAGTGAAGTTCAGGAAAGATATTTGCTGCTTCTTTTACCATTTTACCAACAAACGGGGCAGACTTTGGTAACGAAACTCCAACCATAATCAATTTACCATCATCAAACTCAAACGTATCATTAAATGCAGATTTGTTTAATAGTAATTGTATTTCAGTCGCAGCTAACTCTTCTGGAGAAATAAGCTCATCTATACCCAACTCAGAAAATTGAAGTAATTCTTTATGATCAATAAACTCTGTATTAGAAATTCTAGCTATAGTCTGCTTACAACCTAATTGTTTAGCTAACATACAAAGGGTAATGTTTGTAGTCTCAGAGGACGTAACACCTATAACTAAATCTGATTCTTCTACCCGCGCATCTTTAAGTACCGAAATAGAAGTAGCATCACCTTTAAGAACCCTAATATCTAAATGATTGTCTGCATAAGAAAGACTCTCCTTATTGGTATCAATTAAAGTGATGTTTTGTGATTCGTAGGAAAGCAATTTGGCCAAATGAAATCCCACTTCGCCCGCACCTGCAATAATAATTTTCATTTAATTAATTAGATTACCTATCTGTAGTATTCAAAACGATTTTTCACCTGATACTATTGTACTAGTAGTAATCGTACAGACAGTTTAGGTCTTAAATTTAGTGCGAAATTACATAATTTTATTAGGTTATGTTTTATTTTACTTTAATTATACTATGCCTTTGATCTAATCATAATATGAAATAAAAGGAAGTCTACAAGGCTATTTTGTATCTTTGTAAAAAAAAATCATGCCCGAAAAGGTTACCCCATACAAAGACTCTAAACTTGGAAAAAAAGAACAGGTTACTAAAATGTTCGATACAATTTCAAAAGATTATGATGGCCTAAATAGGGTTATATCGTTTGGTATAGACATAAAATGGAGAAAAAGAGTTGTTGCCATTCTTAAAAAAGAGAACCCTCAATCTATATTGGACATTGCAACAGGAACCGGTGACTTAGCAATAGCTTTAGTAAAAACTGGTGCTGAGAAAATAGTTGGATTAGATATTTCACCCGGAATGCTGGACGTGGGAAAAGATAAGATAACAAATAAAAAACTTAACAAAACTATTGAAATGGTGGTTGGGGATAGCGAAAATTTATCATTTTCAGATAACTCTTTCGACGCTGTAACCGTTTCATTTGGGGTTCGAAACTTCGAAAGCTTAGAAACTGGTTTATCAGAAGTTTTAAGGGTACTAAAACCAAAGGGATCGCTTGTAATTCTTGAAACCTCCGTGCCTACAAAAACTCCTTACAAGCAAGGCTACCGGTTATACACAAAATATATCCTCCCAGTAATAGGCAAGGTGTTTTCTAAAGATAACTCTGCGTATGGCTACCTAAGTGAATCCGCAGCAGTTTTTCCACATGGCGAAACCTTCAACAATATTTTAAGTAAAATTGGGTTTATAGAAGTAACCAATAAACCTCAGACATTTGGGGTAGCATCTATTTATACTGCTAAAAAACCGTAGTGTTTTAATTATAGAACACAAGTTCATTTAGCGCTAGTTAAAATAGGTTGTTGTAATTACTGCTAAATGAAGAAATGGATTTTTATAGGTGTGGTTTTATTAGTTACCACCCAAGCTATAACCGCTCAGTTTAATGAAAATCCCGTTCCAAATAAGGAGAACGAGGATAAAAAATTCTTAAACTATGGGTATTTCTTAGGTTTTAATCAATACGATTTTAAGTTTGACTACATAGACAATGATAGAGATATTCTTACTACAAAAACCTTGGGTTTTAACGTTGGACTTATTGGCGAAATGCGCTTGAATGAATTTCTAGACCTTCGTATTGAACCGGGATTACATTACAGTTCAAGGACTATAGGATTTCCTGGTTTTGAAGAGGAGCGAGATGCCATTAGAGAAATAAAATCTACCTACATCAACTTCCCATTACTTTTAAAAGCAAGTGCCCGTAGAATAGGAAACTGGAAACCATTTGTGATTGGAGGAGGCTCTATGTCCTTAAATTTGGGTAGTAATGAAACTAGCTTGGACGATAATTCAGCAGGTAATTTTCGAATGACAAAATGGGTTTATAATTACGAACTTGGTTTTGGTATTGATTTTTACTTAGAATACTTCAAGTTTAGTCCTTCCATAAGAGGTGTCTTTGCATTGACCGATGAGTTAATTAGAGATAATGACCCTAATAGTCCTTGGACAGGAAACGTAGACGCAATGAAAACAAGAGGTATTTTTGTGAATTTTACATTTGAATAAGAATTTAAATTCTTCGCAATTCATTTAATAAAATTGCTGTAGCTGTTCCTACGTTTAAACTTTCTGTAGTCTCTTTACCATATTGAGGTATGCTAATCTGGTGACTACATAAATTTTTAACTTCAGCAGATATACCCTTTCCTTCATTACCCATAACTAGTATCCCACTTTTAGGCATTTGATTTGTATAAACCGAGGTCCCATTCATAAAAGAACCAAAAATAGGCAATGAAGTTGCCCCTAAAAATAACTCTAAATCTGTATACGTAATGTTTATTCTAGCAATAGAACCCATTGTAGCTTGAAGTACTTTTGGGTTATAACAATCTACAGTCTCATTAGAACATACTATGTTTTTTATACCAAACCAGTCGCATAATCTTATGATAGTACCTAAATTTCCTGGATCCTGAACACCATCTAGAACCAAAATCCAATCATTAAAATTAACTGAAACAGGGGCTAATGTGTAAAAAACTCCCAGTACTCCATTTGGGTTTTTAAGCGCACTCATTTGCTGTAATTCTTTCTGACTTACATTAATGGTCTTGGTGTGCAGAACGTCTAAGTTCACATTGGAAACATATACCCCATATACTTTAACACCAAAATTCAGAAGCTCCTCTACTGCCTTTTTACCCTCTATAACAAACAGTCCATGCTCATTTCGGCACTTTTTTTGCTGTAGGCTTTTTATAAGTTTCAATTCACTTTTAACAACCATTCAAATAATGTATTTTTGATTTCTATGAACGCGGCACTATGCTTTAAAAATAACTTAGCTAAAATAAGCTTATTCTCGCTTTTAGCAATGGCTGTGCTGTCTTGTAATTCTCTCAAAAAAATTGATGATGATGAGTATTTAGTTGCTAAAAATACTTTAATGGTAGATACGCTTCAAATAAAAAATGAAGCAATACAAAGTTTAATCTATCAAAAACCCAACGCTGCTCTAGCTGGCTACCCTTTGCGACTTAACCTGTATAATCTTGCTAAAGAAAATCCAGATTCACTATATCAATCTTGGCTAAACGAGAAACCAAATAGAAAAAAAAGATTAACAAATGCCTTATCCTCAAAACAGGTTGATCGCTTAGGGAAATCATTTTTAGTTTCAGGATTAAGCAACTGGCTAAAAGATATTGGCGAAGCTCCTGTGGTTCTTGACACGGTAAAAACTAGAAGAAGTTTAGGCCGTCTAAAGGCATACTATGATAGTAAAGGATACTTTAACAACACTACTACATATAGTATAGACTCTACTGGGCGTAAACAACGTGCAGAAATAACCTACCAAATACATCTTGGAAAACCTTTTGTAATAGATTCCATTTCTAATGAGATTTCTTCAAAAGCAATTGATTCTATTTATTTTATAAATGAGGGCCAATCTTTAATCAAAAAAGGCGAAATATTTGATTTAGACAAGTTCAATGCAGAAAGAGAACGATTGACTACTATATTTAGAAACAGTGGAATACGAAAATTTCAAGAAAGCTCCATTAGTTTTGACTTACCATCCGATACAACTGTTCAAGGAAATGATCAAAAAATAAATGTAAACCTAAACATAGAAGACTTTAAACAGCGGGGCGAAAATCAAGTAACAACTACCGAATATAAGGTAGAAACATTGAACAATATAGAAGTGTATACAGATTATCTTTCATCGGATAACAAAAACGAACTTAACTCCGTAACGTATGGAGATTATACCATTTACTATTCTGACAAATTTCAGATAAAACCAAAAACCTTAGCAAACGCAATATTTTTCCAAAAAGGGAATACTTATAGAGATATAGATAAAATAAGAACATCTAGACAACTGAATAGTTTAAACGTATTTAAATACCCTAGTATAATTTTTAAGGAAGATAGTTTATCGAATAAAGTAAATGCAAATATCTATCTAGCACCAAAAACTAAATATTCTCTAGGAACCAATTTTGAAGTAAGTAGGTCTAATATTAGAAGATTAGGTGTTGGAGCAAGCGCATCTTTACTAATTAGAAACATTTTTAAAGGAGCAGAAAATTTAAGCATCTCAGCAGATGGCACATTTGGCTTATTAAGTAGCCCATCTTTCCAAGAAGATTTTTTCTCAGAGATTGGAGGAGACATCACCTTAGATTTTCCAAGAATTTGGTTTCCTTTCATAAATACATCAAAGCTTATTCCAAATTACACCTTACCAAAAACAAGAATTGCTGTTGGTACTAGCTTCCAAAGAAACATAGGCCTGGATAAGCAAACCTTGAACAGTGTATTAAGTTATAATTGGACACCATCTGAGTTTAAAAAAAATGCTATTGAATTACTAAATATTCAATTTGTACGAAATGTAAATAGTAATCGCTTTTTTAATGTTTATGAGAACACATACAATGAACTAAATAGAATTGCTACTGAAGATGATATAGAGGTTAATCCACTTTACTTTAATGAAGATGGAAATCTTACCACCCCAATTGAAGCAGTTGATTCAGATACTATTGGAACAGATAATTTTATTACTGATGTTATCAATGGAGTTATTCCTATTTCCTCAAACGGGTTATCACAAACCGACTTAGATGAGGTTAAAAGCATACGCGAACGTGAAACAAGACTTACAGAAAATAATTTAATTTTCACTACCAACTACACCTTTAATAAAAATAATAGAAAAGGAATTTCTGATAACAATTTTTATCAGTTTCGTTTTAAATTAGAAAGCGCTGGTAATTTATTATCCGGCTTATCCAATATAGTTCCATTTAACGAGAAAGATGATCAACTTTTAGTCTTTAATGTTCCTTTTTCCCAGTATATAAAAACAGAATTTGATTATGTGAAATACTGGGATTTATCTAGATCTAATGTGTTAGCTGCTCGTAGTTTCTTTGGTATTGCTATTCCTTATGGAAATTCTAATAACATTCCGTTTGTACGTAGTTACTTTGGAGGTGGGTCAAACGACAACAGAGCCTGGTTTCCGTATTCTTTAGGTCCTGGAAGAACTTCTGCTGTTAATGATTTTAATGAGGCAAACCTTAAACTAGCGCTAAATCTAGAATATCGTTTTCCAATTGCTGGAGATATCAACGGAGCAATTTTTGCAGATGCAGGAAATATTTGGAATGTTTTTGATGATGTAGAAGATCCTAATGCAACATTTAATGGACTGTCCTCATTAAAAGACATAGCCCTTGGTTCAGGATTTGGCCTTCGTTATGATTTAACGTATTTCTTATTTCGAGTAGACCTTGGTTTCAAAACCTATAACCCAGCTGAGGAACAATCAAAAAGATGGTTTAGGGACTATAATTTTGCGAATTCCGTACTACAAATAGGTATCAACTATCCTTTTTAAGTCTAATTCTTTTGTTACTTTTGCTTCTTAAATTTTAGAAACTAAAGATTAAAAGATATGGCTCACAACATTAAACCTGGAGTTGCTACCGGAGACCAAGTTCAAGAAATTTTCAACTACGCAAAAGAAAAAGGATTTGCATTACCAGCAGTTAATGTAATAGGTTCCAATACCATAAATGGTGTTTTAGAAACTGCTGCAAGTTTAAACGCCCCTGTTATTATACAATTCTCTAATGGTGGAGCGCAGTTTAACGCCGGTAAGGGTTTATCAAACGAGGGGCAAAATGCAGCCATTCAAGGAGCTATTGCTGGTGCAAAACATGTACACCAATTAGCGGAGGCTTATGGAGCTACAGTAATTTTACATACAGATCATTGTGCTAAAAAATTATTACCATGGATAGATGGTTTATTAGATGCTAGTGAAAAGCACTATGCAGAAACTGGAAAATCTCTATTTAGCTCACACATGATTGATCTTTCAGAAGAACCTTTAGAAGAAAACATAGAAATATGTAAAGGTTATTTAGAAAGAATGAGCAAAATGGAAATGACCTTAGAAATAGAACTAGGTATTACCGGTGGTGAGGAAGATGGTGTTGACAATTCAGATGTTGATGATTCTAAGTTATACACACAACCAGAAGAAGTAGCTTATGCTTACGAGGAGCTTTCTAAAGTAAGTCCAAAATTCACAATTGCTGCTGCTTTCGGAAACGTTCATGGTGTATACAAGCCAGGAAACGTAAAACTTACTCCTAAGATATTATTAAACTCTCAAGAATACATTTCTAAAAAATACGGAGTAGAGCATAATCATATTGATTTTGTATTTCACGGAGGTTCTGGATCAACAGTTGAAGAAATCAGAGAAGGTATTAGTTACGGTGTTATCAAAATGAATATTGATACCGATCTTCAATATGCATTTTTATCTGGTGTTAGAGATTACGTCCAAGACAATAAAGATTTTCTACAAACACAAATAGGTAACCCTAAAGGCTCAGACGAACCTAACAAAAAATTCTACGATCCTAGAGTATGGTTACGTAGCGGTGAAACCACATTTGTGGACCGATTAAAAAAGGCTTTTGAAGACTTAAATAACGTAAACACGTTATAATCCCTTAGGAACTAACTCTAAATATGGATAACATGACGGCTTGGTTTAAAAGAAAAGAAAAAGGAATACAGACTTCTACTGAAGAGAAAAAAGACACCCCAAAAGGGCTCTGGTATAAATCTCCTACAGGTAAAATTGTAGAATCTGATGATCTTGCTAAAAACTTCTATGTAAGTCCAGAAGATGACTATCATGTTCGTATTGGAAGTAAGGAATATTTTGAAATTCTTTTTGACGACAATAAGTTTACAGAATTAGATGCAAAGCTTTCCTCGAAAGACCCATTAAAATTTGAAGACACCAAGAAATATGGAGATAGACTTGTAGCTGCACAAAAGAAAACTGGATTAAAAGATGCTGTTAGAACAGGATTTGGTAAGTCTTTAGGAAAACCTCTAGTTATCTGCTGTATGGATTTTAGTTTCATCGGTGGTTCAATGGGAAGTGTGGTTGGAGAAAAAATAGCAAGAGGTATAGACCATGCTATTAAAAAGAAAGTTCCATTTGTAATGATTTCAAAATCCGGTGGAGCCCGTATGATGGAAGCTGCACTATCTTTAATGCAATTAGCTAAAACCTCTGTTAAACTAGCACAGTTAGCAGAAGCTGGTTTACCATATGTATCACTTTGCACAGACCCAACAACAGGCGGCACAACAGCTTCTTATGCTATGTTAGGCGATATTAATATCGCAGAACCAGGAGCTTTAATTGGCTTCGCAGGACCACGTATTGTAAAGGATACAACTGGAAAAGATTTGCCTGAAGGGTTTCAATCTTCAGAATTTTTACTAGAACATGGTTTCTTAGATTTCATTACACATCGTAGAGAATTAAAGAAAAAAATAAATCTTTATATTGATTTAATACAGAATATTCCTGTTCGTAAAGAAGAAGTTAAATCAGCTTAAAAAAAATAGAAGCAAATTGTTATCTAATTTAGCAACAAAATAGTACCTTTGCAGCCTGTTTGAGAATCAATCAGATACATAAAAATCATTAATACTAATATTAGCATGTATTTAACGAAAGAAGTAAAAGCCGAAATTTTTAAGAAACACGGCGGAAAAGTGGAGAACACAGGTTCTACTGAAGGACAAATTGCATTGTTTACACACCGTATCAATCATTTGACTGGTCACTTGAAGAAAAATCACAAAGATTATAACACTGAACGTTCATTGGTTAAACTGGTGGGTAAAAGAAGAAGTCTTTTAGATTATATGATAAAGAACGATGTTGTTAAATATCGTGAGCTTATCAAGGAATTAAATATTAGAAAGTAATATTTTAAGAGGGAAGCTTTGCTTCCCTCTTTTTTATTTTGCTAAACCTAGTTTAGTATACAAAATTTCAAAGTCCTGAAATCATATCCTTAAGATGTATCTAAAGGAAAGGCAAAATTAAAAGCTGCACACAGTTTTTCATTGGTCAAGTGCTAAAAGCACATACAACAACACAACCTTTCGGCTTCAACAACCGAATGACCATTGTTTAACAAAACCCAATAGGTATTGGGTAAAAATCAATTTTATGATTCCAAAAGTATTTAGAGAGGTCATAGACCTTGGGGACGGTAGGGAAATTTCTATCGAAACTGGAAAATTAGCAAAACAGGCACACGGCTCTGTTGTTGTTCAATCTGGAAAATGTATGCTATTGTGTACTGTAGTTTCCAATTATGAGCAAAAAGATCTTGGCTTTTTACCATTAACAGTAGATTACAGAGAAAAATTTGCTGCTGCAGGACGTTACCCAGGTGGTTTCTTTAAAAGAGAAGCAAGACCTAGTGACGGCGAAGTATTAACAATGCGTTTAGTGGATCGTGTTTTACGCCCATTATTCCCTAAAGATTATACGGCAGAAACTCAAGTGATGATACAGCTAATGTCTCATGATGATGACGTTATGCCAGACGCAATGGCAGGATTAGCAGCTTCTGCGGCGATTCAATTATCAGATTTCCCATTTGAATGTGCTATCTCAGAAGCTAGAGTTGGTCGTGTAAACGGTGAATTTGTAATCAATCCAACACGCGCACAATTAGCAGAATCTGATTTAGATATGATGATTGGAGCTTCTGCCGATTCAGTAATGATGGTAGAAGGTGAAATGGATGAGATTTCTGAAGAAGAAATGGCAGATGCTATTAAATTTGCTCATGAAGCTATTAAGATTCAATGTGCTGCTCAATTACGTTTAGCTGAAGCTTTCGGAAAGAAAGAAGTTCGTGAATATGAAGGAGAAAGAGAAGAAGAAGATTTAGCCAAGAAAATTCATGACATGGCTTACGATAAAGTGTATGCTATTGCAAAAGCTGGTTCTGCTAAACATGAAAGAAGTGCTGCATTCAAAGAAATAAAAGAAGATATTAAAGCATCATTTTCTGAAGAAGAAATGGAAGATTACGGTGGTCTAATTTCTGATTATTACCGTAAAGCTGAAAAAGCAGCTATTAGAGATTTAACCTTAAATGAAGGTTTGCGTTTAGATGGTCGTCAAACTGACGAGATTAGACCAATTTGGTGTGAAATAGATTACTTACCATCTACACATGGTTCTTCTATATTTACGCGTGGAGAAACTCAAGCATTAGCTACGGTAACTCTAGGTACTTCAAGAGATGCTAACAAAATAGATATGCCATCTTACGAAGGCGAAGAAAATTTCTATTTGCATTATAACTTCCCTCCTTTTTGTACAGGTGAGGCTAGACCAATCCGTGGAACATCTCGTAGAGAAGTTGGACATGGTAATTTAGCACAACGTGGTTTAAAAGGAATGATTCCTGATGACTGTCCTTACACAGTACGTGTAGTATCTGAAGTATTAGAATCTAACGGTTCTTCTTCTATGGCAACTGTATGTGCAGGAACTATGGCTTTAATGGATGCTGGTGTTCAAATGAAAAAACCAGTTTCTGGTATTGCAATGGGATTAATTTCTGATGCAGCTTCTGGAAAGTATGCGGTTTTATCAGATATTTTAGGTGATGAAGACCACTTAGGAGATATGGATTTTAAAGTAACTGGTACTGCAGATGGTATCACAGCTTGCCAAATGGATATTAAAGTAAAAGGACTGTCTTACGAGATTTTAGTAAATGCACTGCAACAAGCGCGTGCCGGTCGTTTACACATTCTTGAAAAATTAACGGATACTATTGCTAGCCCTGCAGCGGATGTGAAACCGCATTCACCTAAAATGGTAACGCGTACTATCCCTAATGAATTCATTGGTGCTCTTATTGGACCTGGCGGAAAAGTGATTCAAGAACTTCAAAAAGAAACTGGAACTACGATTGTTATCAACGAAGATCCTGTTACAGAAGAAGGTATTGTTGAAATATTAGGTACTGACCAAAATGGTATCGATGCTGTCTTAACAAAAATTGATTCTTTGATGTTTAAGCCTCAAATGAATGAATCTTATAAAGTTAAGGTAATAAAGATGTTAGATTTTGGAGCAGTTGTAGAATATCTTGATGCTCCAGGCAACGAGACTTTATTACACGTATCTGAATTAGCTTGGGAGCGTACTGAAAATGTTACCGATGTAGTTAACATGGGTGACGAATTCGAGGTGAAGTATTTAGGTACAGACCCAAGAACGCGTAAAGAGAAAGTTTCTCGTAAAGCGCTTTTACCAAAACCAGAAGGCTTTGTTGAAAGACCTCCTCGTAGCAACGATCGTGATCGTGGCCGTGGAAGAGACGACAGAAACAGAGATCGTAAACCTAGAAGAGATTAAGTTCTTTATAACGTAAGATTTAAAGCCTCAACTTAAGTGTTGGGGCTTTTTTTTAACTCAATTACAAATATCACAATAACTATCTCTTAAGTAAATATCTTCAAGAAGCTGAAAAGTAACTCCATTCTTTTCAATAGCATTAAATAGTGAACAATAACGCAGCTTATTCATTGTACTGGCATTTAACATAACCGTTCTATAATCGTCAGTTTTTGTTAAATCCTTATTAATCAATGTTAGATTTAAATAGTAAAATAACAAATCCTCATCAACATTAACGCTACGTACTTTATGCTTTAAAAGTTGTGAAGCCCATTCAATCTTTGAATAGTAAGCTAAAAATTGAGCCAGACTAAAATAGTCAACATCCGAAAGGGCTAAATCATCGTAAGTATCATATATAAATTCTACAGACTCATCCTTACTATTGTAGTCCTTTTTTTCCATATCACGTTCACTTTTGACGATATGAAAATTAATTCGCATTCTTTCTATTAAGTTTTCTTCTACTCCAAAATTTTTTAAGTTATTTATTTCTGTTATAAAATCCGCTTCATTTATCTCAGTCAATTTAAATCGCCACATCTTAAATTTAATAGCAACAAGATTATAATTAACCCTTTTATTATTAGGGTCCAGCTTTTTAATCTGTTCTAGTTCGTCCTTAGATATTAAAATACGTCTTTCATCCAATTGGTACCTAAAGGCACTTCTATTATTTAAAAATCGCACATAGTTCAACTGCGCTGGTATTTGAAGCTTATCTAAAATATCAGGTGAAACCTCAAAATATTTTAAACGATTGTATAGCGTATTTTGAATACGTGACGCTTCCAATAAATCATTGGTTTTAATAGATGTATTAAAAGCTTCAATTAAACCTTCTTCATTTATGGACTCATAATAATCCTTACGCGTAAGCTCCAACTTTATTACAGCTTTTCTGTGGTTTTTTAAAATAGGTTCTATTTTTTGAGCCAGTGAAGAAGCGACTTTATTTTTTATTTCCATCTTGCTTATATCTTTAAGCACAGCAAACTCCGTTCCCTTAATATCATTAAAAAATTCTACCCAATTCTCGGCGGTTGTAACAATATTTTCAATAGTAGGTTTCTGATAAGTTTGTAATGCTTGTACTATACTGTTAGCGCGTTGATTTTGAAGTTTTAAATTACCTTCAACACTTCCTTCGATAGATGAATATGCTTTTATGTTAATAGCTTCTATGTTAAAATCAGTAAGACTTAAAGAATCATAAAGCGATTTAATGTCAGCTGCTTCATAGCTTGATTTATTCTTTTGAAAAGGAATTTCAAAGCGCATGATTTTATTTTTTATTTTAAAATCTTCACCATATTTTCCAATTTTTTTATTCTCTAGACTTAAAGAATCTAAATACATTCCCATATCGAGTAAGTCCCAACTATATGCCTGTAAATTAAAAATAGTCTGATACCTACATAGCGTCTTATTGCCAAGGAAAAGAATATTATATTCTAATTCAGTATCGACTAAGTTTTCGGGCACTTTGCCAACTAAAACCCTAAAACTTCCATTTTTAATAGGCTTTAAACCTCTTTTTAATAGGGAAGCATAAACTGGCTTTATCAACACACCTCTTATTTGCACATTAGGATCAATCACAGTATCACAATCATATCTTCCCTTCTGCACAATATCGATAGCTAAGCCATCTTCATTATTTTTAAAAAGGGTATCAAACCAGCGTTTGTCGTTCACTTTAAAATATAGGTTTGCATTCTCTCTAATGATGGAAAACTTAACTTCATTTGCCTTATGCCTAAACGCAATGTTGCACTGACTACAATTCGCTTTTTCAGAACTAAGCGGCTGATACAATTGGATACCATAGTTATCCTCTTGTGAAAAACAACTCATTATAACAAAATAACAAAGTAGTGTTACTAAAACAGAATTTTTGCTCATCATTGTGGTCATGTTAAATTATAAATGAACTAAATATATAATTTAGGCTAAAGCAATAAAAATCTTTAGCATAGTTTTATTCATTAATTTCTATAACCAAGGGTGATTTTGTGTCGTTCATCGTTAAAATCATCTTTTTTTTACCTAATTGTAACATTCCACACTTTTTTACGTATAAGTATATGCAGTCTATGCAAATTGAACTTAATTTACTTTAATGAGACAGCTTAAGATTACAAAACAGGTTACCAATAGGGAAACCGCATCTTTGGACAAGTACTTACAAGAAATTGGAAAAGTGGACTTGATTACTGCAGATGAAGAAGTAGAATTGGCACAACGTATCAAGGCAGGCGACCAGATCGCTCTTGAAAAACTAACAAAAGCCAATCTCAGATTCGTAGTATCAGTTGCCAAGCAGTACCAAAACCAAGGCCTTACATTACCGGATTTAATCAACGAGGGGAACCTTGGTCTGATTAAAGCTGCACAGCGTTTTGACGAAACGCGGGGATTTAAATTTATTTCCTACGCCGTATGGTGGATCCGTCAATCTATATTACAAGCTTTGGCAGAGCAATCTCGTATTGTTCGTTTGCCATTGAACAAAATTGGATCAATTAACAAAATCAATAAAACATTCGCATTTCTTGAGCAAGCTCACGAAAGAATGCCTTCTCCTGAGGAAATTGCAAAGGAGTTAGATATGACTGTTGATGATGTAAAGCAATCACTTAAAAATTCTGGAAGACACGTATCTATGGATGCGCCGTTAATTGATGGAGAAGATTCTAACCTTTATGACGTTTTACGCAGTGGGGAGTCTCCTAATCCAGATAGAGAATTATTAAATGAGTCTTTAAGAACAGAAATAGAACGTGCTTTAGAAACCTTGACACCACGTGAGGCGGATGTTATCCGATTATACTTTGGTCTTGCAGGACAGCATTCTATGACTTTAGAAGAAATAGGAGAAACTTTTGATCTTACAAGAGAACGCGTGCGTCAAATTAAAGAGAAAGCAATCCGTAGATTAAAACATACCTCTAGAAGCAAAATATTGAAAACATATCTCGGCTAAAGCGAGGTGAAAATTACACGTTAAACATTCCTTAAATTGGAAGTTTGGCATATAAGTTGTAATTTTAACAGTAACAACAGTTATCATGACTGTTCGTTTTTTGATTGATGAATAAACTCCGGCTGATTACCGGAGTTTTTTAATTTAACAACTACCGTAAATCATAACGTTTAGCTTCCATGTCAACAGATTTAGAGAACCAACCAAATAACCCACTCCATGGTATCAAACTGGTTGAAATATTGGAATATCTAACTGAAAAATATTCTTGGGAAGATCTTGCGGGTCAAATAAACATCAACTGCTTTAAGAGTAATCCTACTATAAAATCTAGTCTAAAATTTCTTCGAAAAACACCTTGGGCAAGAACCAAAGTTGAACATTTGTATCTTCAATCCATACAAAAAAAATGAGCTTAAACATCGTACTCATTGAGCCCGAAATCCCAAATAATACGGGAAATATTGGAAGACTTGCATTAGCTACAGGAACTCATCTCCATTTGGTTAAGCCCTTTGGATTTGAGATTAGTGACAAACGATTAAAACGAGCAGGATTAGATTATTGGCAACATCTTTCATTATTTACTTATGAAAACCAAGAGGAATTCTTTGCGTCTCACAAAGACAAAAAGATGGTATTCTTTTCATCCCATGGTAAAAACACCCACTGGGAAATTGATTTTGAAGATGAAATGTTTCTTGTTTTTGGTAAAGAATCTGTTGGACTTCCAAAAAGTATAGTGGAGAACCCAGAATTTCTCACAGCTAAGATTCCACTTTACAGTAAAGAAATAAGAAGTTTAAATTTAGCCAATGCAGTGGCAATTACTATATATGAAGGACTTAGACAATTAAGCAAATAACAAGCTGCCATTTCATTTTGTATATTTAAGTAACTTATTATCAAGCCTTATGTACAAATATATAACCGATACTCTTTTACTTTGTATACTCTTCACCTTCACATCCTGCCAACAAGATTCTGATATATATCAAAAAAAACAAGTAGCGGAAATAGATTTTGAGCTACCTGATGGTTTTACTCTAGAGCAACTTTATCACCCTAGTGAAAACGAACAGGGTTCTTGGGTCTCCTTGGCTCAGGCACCAGAAAATAAAATGTACGCCTGCGACCAAAGAGGTGAACTATATTATTTTGAAACACCAAAAAGCAATCAAACCCTTTCCAAAAAAGATATTATCCCAGTAAATCTTCAAATAGGCCAAGCACATGGACTATTGTGGGCCTTTAATAGCTTGTACGTATCTGTAAACAAAAGATGGGAAGATGACACAACATATGGCAGTGGCATTTATAGATTAATAGATACAGATAATAATGGAGAACTAGACAAGGTAGATCTTCTACTAAAACTTGAGGGAGATGGAGAGCATGGTCCACACAGTTTCGCTTTATCACCAAATGGTAAGAACATTTATTTTATTGCTGGCAACCATACATTAATTCCGGACGAAGTTGCCAATGAAAGTCAACTGCCAAAAAACTGGAATGAAGACAATCTTTTTACCCCATATTTAGATGCAAGAGGTCATGCTACTGACATCAAAGCACCAGGAGGTTGGATAGCCAAATTTAATTCTGATGGTTCTTCATGGAACCTTATTTCTGCTGGTTATAGAAACCCATTCGACTTGGCATTTAATACAGATGGGGAGCTTTTTACCTATGATTCAGATATGGAGTGGGATATAGGAATGCCTTGGTACAGACCTACAAGAATTTGCCATGTTACCAGCGGAAGTGAATATGGATGGCGAACGGGCTCAGCTAAATGGCCAGCTTATTATCCGGATAATCTTCCAGCTGTACATAATCTAGAACAAGGATCACCTACCGCAGTGCTTTCTGCATCAAAACTTAAATTTCCGTCTAAGTATAAAAACGGACTTTTAGTTACCGATTGGAGCTTTGGAACCGTATATTTTATAGACCTAAAACCAAAAGGAAGCAGCTATGAAGCTAATCGAGAGATTTTCCTAAGCGGTACTCCACTCCCTTTAACAGATATGATAGCGGGGAATGATGGAAATCTGTATTTTGCTACTGGTGGCCGAAATTTAGATTCTCGATTGTATAGACTCAGCTATACTGGAGAAATTAAAAATGAATCTTTAGCTAGAGAATATAATACTGAAAAACAGCTGCGAACTATACGCCAAAAACTAGAATCTTTTCATGTACCCGCAGATACTTCTGGCTTAGCATTTGCTTGGAAACATCTTGACAATCCAGACCGCTTTATTGCCTATGCTGCACGAATTGTTTTAGAACATAGACCTGTAGAAAATTGGATTTTAAAATTAGAAACCGAACAAGAAGCTAAGAAAATAATACCAGCAACCATAGCCTTAGCAAGAAATAGTATTTCTGTGCAGCAAAATCTTTTACTCACAAAGCTAAATACAATATCATTTGAATCCTTAACAAAACAGAACCAAGTAAACTTATTAAGAGCTTATGGGCTTAGCTTTATTAGACAAGGTAAACCCACAAAAAAAGAACTAAATAGAATAAACAAAAGACTAAATAATCAGTTCCCAAATAAAGACAATACTGTAAACAAAGAATTAGCTCAACTCCTACTCTTTACGGAAGCTGATGGAATCACTAAAAAATTAGTAGACGCATTACAATACCATACAAGTCAAAAAACGCTATCAGAAGGAGTTAAAATGTTAGATACCGAGACTACCTTAAGAAGCGAGCAGTACGGGCCTTTAATCCGTGAGGTTATAGCAAAAATGCCTCCTAGTGAAGCTATTTATTATGGATTACTTTTGAGTAACACCAGTCACGGGTGGACTCAAAGTTTAAGGGAGAAATATTTTCTATGGTTTTATGATGTCCTAAAAAGTGAAGGAGGAAGGAGCTTTAAAGCATATATGGAAAATGTTAGACAACGGGCACTATCACAAGTTCCTGAATTAGAAAAAGAGTATTTTCAAGAAGCTTCAGGTGTATATGAACCAACTTCCGCCATTGCAGAAATACCACAACCTATTGGACCAGGAAAACGCTACACAGGAAATGATTTAGGTAATATACTTTGGGGACCAGCTTATGTCAAAGGAACTTTTAAAGACGGAAAACGAGCCTACCAAGCAGGAATGTGTATGCTTTGTCATGGAATGAGAGGCGAAGGAGGTGCGGTAGGACCTGACTTAACGCAGACGCACACAAAATTTAATGATTACGACTTAATTTTCGCCATCTATAGTCCCAATGATGAAATATCCGACCAATACGCAAACACACTTTTTAATTTAAAGGATGGAAAAAAAATAGCAGGTAGAATAAAGTCAGAAAATGATACCGAAGTAATTTTGATGCCTAATCCATATAATGAGACTTACACTACACAATTAGATAAAAAAAATATTTTAAGCCGAGACTTATCCCCTGTATCCCCAATGCCATCCGGACTTTTAAACCGACTTAGTGGGCAGGAAATAAAAGATTTAATCAACTATATACAAGCAGGCGGGGATGCTAAGAATGAACGGTACACGAACACAGATTAAGCAAATTATAAATTAGTAGGAAGGCTTGCAATTGAACTTTACCAGCAAAAGAATAACGGTGACAATTGTGTATTTTTGTAATCTAAAGAAACAACAATGAGTACGGTAAAAATTGCCCCTTCCCTATTGGCAGCAGATTTTGGAAATTTGCAGCGTGATGTTGAACTCGTAAACCAAAGCGAAGCAGATTGGCATCATATAGATGTAATGGATGGTGTTTTTGTACCTAATATTTCCTACGGAATGCCGGTTATTAAAGCCATACAAAAGCATGCAACCAAACCTTTGGATGTACATCTTATGATTGTAGACCCAGACAGATATATACAAACTTTTGCAGATTTAGGTGCCGCGGTACTAACGGTACATTATGAAGCTTGTACTCATTTACATAGAACACTACAAGCTATCAAATCTGCAGGAATGAAAGCTGGAATAGCTCTTAACCCGCATAC
>CALHVP010000126.1 GCA_938038975.1 uncultured Maribacter sp.
AGAATAATACGCTATCTGTCTTTCTTCTATTAAAAATGTAGACTACTATTAGTCATCTCATACCGTTTAACGACCTCTTTTTTCGATAAGTTGTTTTAAGGGTTCGTGCAGTTCATCGAGCGAATTTTACACTTTGTCCGAACTTCTGTCAGATACCGATTAATATGGGTTGTTCGGCGAACGACACCCCTCTAGAATACACTTGCACCCGTTATAATAGTGTAACAAACGCAAGTCATGAAAACAATAGCTACCATCTTTTTTATCTTCTTCATCGGAACAGCTGCTCAAGCACAGAACAATACAACGGATGTTAAAGTAGAAACTATTGAAATGGGTATCGTTACAGAAACTGCTAAGGAACTTAACTTAGAAACTAAGACTGAAGTTGCTAGATTATACAAGTTTAAAAATGCTAGAGTAACTAAGGCATTGTCTTTTACTACAAAAAGAAATAAAGCTAAAATGGCTTAATGTCAAATAAACACTAAAAGTTACGTACATAAGAAATTCAATAGTACAAAGTATTGGGCCTTTATTTGAAAGGTTCTTATTGGCAGAACTAGGATATAGCCAAAGATGATTTTGGTTTATATAAAGGGAAGAGATGATTTACATAGCGTAGGGTACTAAACAAAGTATCTAAAACTCACGCTTACCAAATTCGCTCTCTAGATATACTTATTTTTCTATATTAATTAGTTTAGATGTTGTATTGAATATGATGGGTTAAAAACATTTACCTAAAGAGTGCTTAAAGTAAGTATCACCCCAATTAGTATTGTAATTAAAGGTCATTTTTCTAATAGTGTTTAGGCATCCTTAATTAAAGTTGATACAGCAATGCTATTAAGTGTAAATTCCAATGAAGTCATGACCAACTTATTTTGTTGTTATGGGGTGTTCGTATTGTATTAAACCAGGTATTTACATAAGGATAATTTAATTTTGTAGGAAAAATACTCATAAATCGATTAAGTGTGTGTTTTCATCGATGAAGCGCAAATTATTTTGTAGGAATTTTTCCTACAAAAACAGTATTTCGTCGAATACTTTGAAGTTCGTCGGTAAAACCTCCCCGCTTGTCGAAAGAGAAATTCTATAATCATACTATTCGGAGTTATATAGAAACCAAATAACCTACCTAATGCGTATAGTACTTTTTTTATTCCTTTTTATTCTTAGCGTCTCAACTGCTTTTGCACAAGACCAAGAAGTAACATCTTTTACCAAAGAAGTAAAGGTAGCAACGATACATTTTTCAATTGCACCCGTACCAACTTCAAACTTGCTTTTAGATAAAACGAATGCTATTTCAGGAATTTTTGTAATGAAAAATTCTAGAGTAAAGCGTGCGTTGAGTTTTAAAGTGAAAACAAGAAATCCTAAATTAGCCTAATTACATTATGAAAAATCTTAACAAAGCTATTTCAATATGGGTTTCAAAAATTGCCAAACAGTTTCGGCAACTATCTTTTGACCTTCAACTGTCGGATGAATCCCATCTTCTAAGTTTAATTCCGGTATACCGGCAACACCCTCCAAAAGGAAGGGGATAAGATCTACATTATTCTTACTGGCAAGCTCTGGATAGATATTTTTAAATTCTGTCGTATAATTTGTACCTAAGTTGGGTGGAATTTGCATTCCTGCCAGTACTATTTTAGTTTCGGGATTTTTAGTGCGCACCATGTCTATTATACCTTGTAGATTCTTTCGTGTTTCTGTTAGGGGTATGCCGCGTAGCCCATCATTAGCACCAAGTTCCAATACAAATACATCTACTTTTTGGTTTAGTACCCAATCCAATCGGTTTAACCCTCCTGATGTGGTCTCACCACTAAGTCCAGAATTTATAACGGTATAATCTAGTTGTAAAGAATCAATTTTTAATTGAATTCTATTTGGGAAACCTTGCTCCACGTCTAAACCATATGCAGCGGTTAAACTGTTGCCAAAAAATAGAATCACTTTATCTCCATCGACTGCTATTTCGGTAGAAGCCGGTACTTCTGTGGTTACGGATTCCTCAGTTGCAGCCTGCTTTGGATTTTCTTTACAATTCCATAAGAGTAAAATCAGTAAAAAATAACGAAACTTTAATACTTTGCTCATAGTCATCTACCCTTAAAATTGAAATCATTTCGTTATTTTCCCTGCTTGATTGAAATGACATATGACAAAGATATTAAACGTTGACAACCTACGGAAAACCTACACAAGCGGTTCTAAAAATTTAACGGTACTAGATGCTATTTCTTTTAGTATTGAAGCTGGCGATACCTTTGCCATTGTGGGGCCGTCCGGTAGTGGAAAAACTACCTTATTAGGATTGTGTGCAGGTCTTGACCGTTCAGATGAAGGCACGATTAGCCTTTGTGGACAAGAGTTGGGTGCTTTAAATGAGGATGAACGCGCATTATTACGCAATCAAAAAGTAGGTTTTATTTTTCAAGACTTTCAATTGTTATCTACCCTTACTGCCTTAGAAAATGTAAGTGTACCCTTAGAACTGCAAGGAGCTTCCAATGCAGCTAAAACAGCCATGGAGCTTTTAGAAAAAGTGGGGCTAGGAGATAGGCATGATCATTATCCCACACAATTATCTGGAGTAGAGCAACAACGAGTGGCCTTAGCTAGGGCATTTTCTAACGCTCCAGATATTCTATTTGCAGATGAGCCTACAGGTAACTTGGATGAGGAAACTGGGGAGAAGGTGATTAAATTACTTTTTGATTTGAATACCGAAATGGGAACCACCTTGGTTATTGTAACCCATGATTTAGAATTAGCACATCGAAACAATCATGTGTTGCGACTCAAAGGCGGAAAGATAATAGCTAACGAAACCACTACTGTATCTTGAATCCTATAAAAACGCAAAAGAAAGCGCCATTAAGTTGGTTGTTTAAAATGGCTTGGAGAGATGGTAAAGCAAGTGGAAAGCGCCTCTTGTTGTTTATGGCCTCTATCATTTTAGGTATTGCCGCTGTAGTGTCCATCCAATCGTTTAGTCAAAATTTAGAAGAAAACATTGGATTGCAATCCAAAGCCCTAATGGGAGCCGATTTTTTAATTGATAGCAATCAACCAGCCAATGAACGGGTAGTTCAGCTAATGGATTCCCTAGGCGGGTTCAACTCCATGGAAGTCAAATTTGCTTCTATGGCCGCTTTTTCTAAAGAAAACGCTTCAAAACTAGTACAGGTACGCGGTATAGAAGGGAGGTTCCCTTTTTATGGCGAACTAGAAACGGTACCTAAGGGGGCTGCAAATACGTATCAAAAGCAAGAAGGTGCATTAGTAGATGCTACAGTAATGCTTCAATTTGGATTACAACCAGGGGATAGTGTTACATTGGGTACGTTACGGTTTCCTATAATTGGCTCTTTGGTAAGCGCTCCGGGAAGCACTGGAATAGGAACTTCTGTGGCACCGCCTGTATTAATTCCTTTTCGCTTCTTGGCAAATAGTGGTCTTTTGGATAGAGGTAGTCGTTTATCCTATGCTTATTATTTTCAAAACCCAAAGGCAGATTTACAAAAATTAGACGAACAAGTAGACCCACAACTAGATGCCGAAAATGCCGATATGGACACCCATACCTCCACCAGTGAGCGTTTGGGGAGACGCTACAATAATGTAGGTCGGTTTTTAAACCTTGTTGCTTTCATAGCGCTATTGCTGGGTTGTGTGGGTATTGCGAGTTCTGTACATATTTATATTAAAGAAAAACTGCGTTCGGTTGCGGTTTTGAAATGTCTGGGTGCTAGTAGAAAACAGACCTTTCTTATTTATTTAATTCAAATTGCAGGAATGGGATTCATTGGTGGTGCCATTGGTACACTACTGGGCTTATTATTACAGCAGACTTTCCCGTTGATTTTACAGGAGTTCTTACCCTTTGATGTGGTTATAGGCACATCTGTACAAGCAATTTTAATAGGGCTTTTATTAGGCGTTTTCATGTCGGTCTTGTTTGCGCTTTCACCGTTAATAAACACTTGGTATGTATCTCCTTTGCAGGTATTACGTAAACAAGAATCCTTGGAATCTGAATCTAGACCAGCACAGTTGGCAGTTCTTTTGGCTATTGTTTTATTTGTCTTTCTTTTTGCGTATTGGCTTTTGCAAAATTTTGGCTTTGCTGTTGGCTTTGTACTTGGTATAGCGGTTACGTTTGCTATTTTAGGAGGAGTAGCCATTGTGTTCATGCGTTTACTAAAACGTTATTTTCCAAAATCATGGAGCTTTTCTGCACGGCAAAGTTTATTGAATCTGTACCGGCCAAACAATCAGACCGCGGTACTTATTCTTGCCATTGGTATTGGAACCTTCTTGATCAGCACGCTTTATTTTACCAAGGATTTTCTGTTGGCAAAGACCGAATTGGAATCCAGTGAGAATACCCCAAATATTATTTTGTTTGATATACAGACCAATCAAAAAGAAGCGGTTGCGGCAACCATTACCCCAAAGGGATTACCCATTTTGGACAACATTCCTATCATTACCATGCGCCTGCAAAAGATAAAGGACCGCAGCGTAAACGATATCCGTTTAGATAGTACAAGTACTATAAGAGGTTGGATTTTGAGTCATGAGTTTAGAGTTACCTATCGCGATTCGCTTCTTCCATCAGAAGAGCTATTGGAAGGTACATGGTCCACTGAAATAAACCCAAACCGACCTATACCTATTTCCTTATCGGATAATGTAGCTAAAGATGCACAAGTAGTGCTTGGAGATACCTTGCAGTTTAATGTGCAGGGCATGTTGATGGAAACTATAGTAGGTAGTATTCGTAAAGTAGATTGGGGTCGTCCGCAATTAAACTTTAGTATCGTTTTTCCAAGTGGCGTGTTGGAAAAAGCACCGCAGTTTCATGTGATAAGTACCCATGCTCCGGATAAAAAGGTATCCGCGTCCTTGCAACAAGAGTTGGTGCAAAATTTTCCCAACGTATCAGTTATAGATCTTAGGCAGGTATTGGCCCTCGTGGAAGGTATTCTAGATAAAATTTCTTGGGTTATTAGTTTTATGGCCTTCTTTAGTATCATCACAGGTATTATCGTATTAATAGGTTCTGTACGTAATAGTAAATACCAACGCATTCGCGAAAGTGTGTTACTACGTACCTTGGGAGCTAAGAGTAGCCAGATTCTTAAGATTACCGCTTTGGAGTATTTGTATCTTGGTTTTTTAGGTAGTGGGGTAGGGATTCTATTGTCCCTAGTAGGGAGCCAATTATTAGCCTATTTTGTTTTTGATACCGCCTTTGTACCCTCATGGGTGCCGTTCTTGGTGGTCTTGCCAGGTATTACGCTACTTGTATTGGCGATAGGCCTATCTAACAGCAGAAGTGTTTTGAATAGTCCGCCGTTGCAAGTGTTGCGGAAGGAAGGGAGGTAGTAGGCTTTTTTTAATAATGGAATTAGTTTAGTATTTTAGTTTTTATAAGTTGAAAAATTTATTCTCATTTTATCCTTAAGTTGATTTTATCGCCTCTTATGCACAAGAACTGGTTGGAGTCTGTATGTCTTATAATAATCGGATTATAGACAGCAATAGAGTCTACTCAAAAGGTGGTGAGGGTATTTTAATAGATTTTGACAATACAATTATATGTCATATTGGTTCTGACACCATAATTAAGGTACATCTTACCTTTTAACAGAAGAAGTTATACGAGTTCTAGATTCGGACACAATATTAAATTTAGTAGAACAACTTATTCCGTATGTATTTATAACCTCCTTGGTATCATGATTTAAATTAAAAAATATTTTAAAAATGAAAAATAAGTTTACCGCCTTATTAATAATGTTGCTTTTAAGCTGCACGTTTTTTAATTGTAAGGAGGAAAATGAGCTTTCTCAAAGTGTATTTGAACAAGCTGTTTTTTATGAAATCTTTCCTGATCTTCTAGACGCTTTTTATTCTGATATACGCTTAACACCACCTCCACCTCCTACTTTAGAAGTGCTTAAAGAAATGGGTATTATAGGTGTTGATTCAATGGATAATAGCCAAGCATGGGAGAAATGGGAAAAATCTGAAGAATACCAGAAAGTTTTAAAGAAACGAAATGTCTTAATAGAAACTATAAAACGCGATACTACTTCAATGTATATTGCTATTCAGGATTCTGCTTCGGTTATTGAGAAACAGGATATAGCTGAATTAATGAAACATTTTGAAAAAGAAAATCTTAAAATAGACACACTAGCTTTACCTGAAGTTTTTCAAATTGATCTATCAAAATTAAAGCCAACAGATAAAAAATTTAAATTTAAATACCAGTCTACATTTCCAAAAGGGAAAAAATTTTGGAGAACTGAGTACGGGTTTAGGGTTGTGGCTTCAATTGGTTTTTCGAGTATACAATTTGATGAATCACGAAGATTTGGAGTTTTAGATGCAGGTTGCTCAAGAGGGTTTTTAAATGGTTATGGCGGTTTAGTTTTTATTAAAAGAGACATACATGGTAAGTGGATTATAGATAAGATTATTGGCACATGGATATCGTGAGAAGTATGTAGTATTTTATATTTATATTACTTATACTATCAATACTCATTAGCCTTTTTCTACTTACTATTTTGGTTTAGAAATAGAATGTTTACGACTAAAAATCTAGGTTTTTATATGTATTTATTTTCCTATTTTTAAGCTCCTTTAAAACCACCAACTATGAAAAAAATACTATTCTTATTAGCACTTCTTATAGGCATACAAACTTTCGGACAAGAAGCCATGCGAAGGTGGCGTAAAATGAACCAAGTACGTGCAGATAAATTTGATTTGGTTTTGCCAGAGGCTATGCGTGAAAATAACATAGATATGTGGATTGTGACCAATCGCGAAGGAAACCTAGACCCCTTATATACAGATATGGGTGAAGGTTATGTAACCAGTAATGCCTATTATATTTTCACAGATACGGGGGACGAACGTATAGAGCGTGCTGCGCTAGGTGTAGGAGGTTATTTACTTAAGGAAGGTGGTACATATGACTATTTTGGAAGTGCAGATGAGCTCAAGGAATTTGTAATGAAACATGATCCTAAAAGCATTGGACTTAATATCTCCAAAAACTTTGGAGGGGCAGATGGGTTAACACATTCCGCTTATTTAGAACTGACTGAAATTTTAGGTGCGGAGTATGCCAAACGTTTTGTCTCGGCAGAAAAACTGGTTTCCGATTTCAGGTCTAGACGTGTAGCTAGTGAAATTGCTATTTATGGCGAAGCTGGTGAGTTCTCCTATACCATAGCAGAAAAGGCTTTTTCCAATGATGTAATAACTCCTGGAGTTACCACCCTGGAAGATGTAGCTTGGTTTATGAAGGATCAGCAATTTAAAAATAATCTAGGTTCTTCATTTGGTATGCCATCCGTTTATGTGACGGGTCCTGATGGAGTAATCGCTACGTCAACAGACCGCATCATCCAACGTGGTGATGTATTAATGTTGGATTGGGGCGTAGGGCTCATGAATATGTTTACAGATATGAAACGAATCGCTTATGTGCTTAAAGAAGGAGAAATAGAAGTGCCAGCAGGGATTCAGAACGCTTTCGACCAAGGGGTGAAAGTTAGGGATATCATCAAAAAAACAATTAAACCTGGTGTTACGGCTCAAAAAGCGGAGGATGCTGTGTATGCAGCGCTAACCAAAGCTGGATTCAATAAAATGAAAGGTTTTAACAAGTACACCAATCTAGATAAAACAGATGTCATCATAGGCTGCCACTCAGTAGGGAATTGGGGACATGGTATTGGTCCGTCTATCGCTTTTTTTAATCCAGTACGGTTGGGCTATGAACTAAAGCCTTCTAATTTAATTTCCATAGAGTTATTCGCATATAGCAAAGTGCCAGAATGGGGCGGTAAAAAGCTACGTGTTCCTTTAGAGGACGATGCATTGATTACCGAGCGTGGGGTGGAATGGCTGTATCCTATAAACCCTAAAATCTTAGTGATTAAATAGGGTTTAAAGTGCGCTAATTTTTAAATTACGAAGTGTTATCACTTAAGCCCTATAATTTTTTACAATTATCCCTGTTTTTAAAATTAACAACATAGCTTTGCATCAGTAACGATAAAACTGCTTCTATGTCTGCATTTACTGACTTTAAGATTAACAATATGCTGTTAAATGCGCTATCGGATTTAGCCTTTACCACAGCTACGCCAATTCAAGAGCAAGCATTTCCTGTGGTAATGAGCGGTAAAGATGTTGTTGGGATTGCCCAGACAGGAACAGGAAAAACCTTTGCGTATCTGTTACCTATTCTTAATACCCATAACTTTTCTAAAGACATACATCCTAAAACGATGATACTCGTGCCTACCCGCGAATTGGTTGTACAAGTAGTAGAAGAAATAGAGAAACTGGGTAAATATGCATCTGTTCGAGTACTTGGTGTTTATGGTGGTACCAGCATGAATAAGCAAAAAGAAGCATTGGCTTTGGGTACAGATATTATTGTAGGAACTCCTGCGAGACTA
>CALHVP010000127.1 GCA_938038975.1 uncultured Maribacter sp.
CTAACAATTTTGGCCTTAAGTTGACTAATAGACATGAAATCTAGTTCGTCGGAATCTTGTAATCGTATCAATATATCATTTGCGCCGGACAACTGTTTGGATAAAACATTATTAAGAAAATTAATTGATTTAATCTCTTTATACCCATTACGTATTCTTTGCTTCGAATTATCCCAGTAGTTAAGAGGAACAGAATATCCCGTTGAAATAGAAGTAGTTTTTTGAAAATGACTTAGTCGAATAATAATTGGATAACTTCCATCTTTCCTTATTCTGCGAGTATCTTGACTTAATTTTAAGCTTGTCTGCATTTGTTGAATGTACAAAAAAATTTGCACTTAATTTGCACTTAAATTTATGATATCAAACAAAATCAAGTGATGTCAATATTTATTAAATCATTGAAAATCAATTAAATAAGTATTTTCTTGTTGTCATTTATATGTGATTCTGATTACTCATAATCAGGGGGTCCCTGGTTCGAGCCCAGGTGGGACCACTTCCAAAGTAGTAAACCCTTCAAGAAATTGAAGGGTTTTTTGTTTCTATAGCTAACATTCGCATTTATAACCTTTTATCGCCTTATCCACAGTTGATTATTTCTACACAAGTACCGTGCGCCACTAGCTCCAAACCAGCGGACTCGGTAGCGTATAATTCGTAACGATATTACTTTTGTACACGCAAATATGCATAGCCTGTAGATGCTCATTCTAAAAGTTTTGCCTTAAATTCTATTTCGCTCATCTACTTTTTTACGCTTTTTATTGTTTCGAATTTTCGTGTTTCCAAAAGAATACCTAAAGCCTAGTAACAATACTCTATTTTCTCTTCTTACGGAAGATGAGTTATCTTGAGTTAGATATTGACGCGTAAAAAACTCATTACTTTGATTAAACACATCCTCAATAGCTAAGGAAATACTTGCGCTTTTATTCCAAATAGTTTTTCTAAATGCAACGCCTAGTTCGTTAATGGATGCTCTTCTAGAATTACCAATAATAGTTGGAGACATGTAACTAAAATTAACATCGGCAAACAATGATTTATCCTCCAAAAACTTAAAACTTTGAGTAGTTCTAAAATAGGTAATCCAAGCAGTGTTTTCTAATAATTGCCCACTATCAAAATCTCTAAAGTTATTCTCTTTATAATAGTAATTGAAGAGCATGTAAGAAGACCACCTCTTGGTGATATTCTTGCTAAAAACCACATCTAGACCATAACTACGAGTTTCATCTAGGTTTGTAGCAATAAACCGAAGTAAATTACCTGTATTATCCTGAGAGACTTGTTGTAAGAAATCGTTAGTCCGTATGTTATAAAATGGTCTTAGCGTAAGGGTTTTGTTTAATGTGTAGCTTAAAGATAGAAAGTTGCTAATTGTAGGCAGTAAATTAGGGCTGCCCTCTACCACCGTATTGTTATTCTGAAAATACTGAAAAGGATTTAACCAGCTGTACCTAGGACGGGTAATACGGCGGTAATAATTGAGCTTAAAAACATGTTTCTTTTTGTGGGTGTGTAAAAGCGATAGTGTTGGGAACAGTTCTAAATAGTTGTTTTTATTTGTCTCTGGTTCTGTATCTAACTTGCCCTCGGTTTCGGTATATTCAGCCCTAAGACCAAAATTTAACCTCCATGTATTCCAATTGTTGTTAAGACTAAGGTAACCAGCAGAAATTCTTTCATTATAAATAAACGCTCCTGTTTCTGTTGGGTCAATGCCAGGCTGATTTCTATCAAAGCCTTTTTGGTCAATACTATTATCAGAAGTTATAGCCGCAAACCTTAATCCCGATTCTAATATAGAGGAGGAGCCAATATTCATTACGTAATCTCCTTGAATGCTAAACAACCCTGTGTTTTGAACTGAATTTGTTATAAAATCATTATCTCCTGTAACTACATCATTCGTGTCAAAAAAGTCTGTTTCAATATTTTGATTCCGGTCATATTGATAATTAGTGTAATGGGTATTAAATGAGAATTCGGAGCCCTTCTTATTTAGTTTATGAACCCAATCCAGATAAAATGAAGTATTGTATAAATTAAAATCTGAATCATTTGTTGTCTCAAACCCTCCTTCGTTAATTTCTTGACTATTTGTAATATTCGTTTCGGATAATGTAAACCTATTCACCTTTGGGGTAAGGGAGTTTATAGTAGATAAACTAATGGTGTTTTTATCATTAAACTGATAGTCGAAAAACATACTAATAGTATGTTGTTTCCTTTTTGTTGTTGTACTCAACTCTGATGTCCAAATTGCATCTGGAGTATCGTTATCAAAGAAATTAGTCCTATCCGTGTAACGCACCAAATTAGTGTTGTTTCTGAAGGAATATGCTACAGAAAAATCTGTTTTTTTTCCTTTAAAAAAATGATCTGTGCCTAAAGTATGCTTAGAAAAAACACCTTGCGTATACCTATTAAAAACAGACCCGTTATAACCCGCCACCAAATTAGTCTTCATCTTAATGTCTATAAGAAGTCCTCCCTCAGCGCTGTACTTCGCGGGAGGGGTCGTAATTACTTCAATGGCTTCCACGTTACTAGCAGAACTTCCAGAGAGAAGATTAATAACATCTCTTTCGGGAATATTAACCTTTCGTCCATTGATTAGAATTCCAATATTACCAATATTGTTTACGGTTAGTTTATCATTTACAATTACAATACCAGGTGTGCGTTTTAAAACATCCCAAATATCACTATCAGATAGTGCTGTATTTTGAATATTAAATACATATCTATCTGCCTTTTCCTCTAAACTTGGTTTTTGGTAGGTAACAAACACCTCATCCAAAGCTTCGTTAGATATCATAAGAACACCAACAGCAACATCTTTAGTAACTGAAATTATTTGTTTTTCTGATTTACTTTCTATGTAGCTTGCATACAAGACATACTGCCCAACAGCAACGTTATTTAATTGAAAAATACCCTCAGCATCTGTTGAAACTCCATTTATTAATTTCCCTTCTAAATTTTCTAAAAGCACACTTGCAAAAACCAGAGGTTTTTGATTGCTGTCTAACACACTGCCACTAATTTTGAAATCTTGAGCAACTAGACATGAATACGGAAAGAGAAAAAATAAAAACAGTATCAAAGCGATTTTCATTAACTGTAGGCTGGTGGTTGGGATAAAAATAAACAATAGACTCGGAAATATCCTACAGAATTTGATGAATTATTTTATTGTGCTGAGTAAACCATTTATTCAGAATTTAAACGGTCTCGTTCTTTTTTATCAATTTCTTTATTATTATCCTCCAAGCGAAAGTTTCCAAAATTGTAAGTGAACCCAAAACGTATAAATTGTGTCTCTGGAACAGCTAGAAAATTATTATCCTGATTTAGATATTTTGATGTTCTTCTAGCATTGGCTTTTCCCAAAATATCATTCAAGCTAAGACTTAATAATGCCCTCCTTTTCCATAAAGACTTACGTAGTCCAAAGTTAAGGTTGGTAGTTTCTGATAAGGTGTAAGACCCTTCTAAAAAACCAGAAAGATAAGTAAGACCAGCCTCTCCCTTAAAAGTCCCGTCCTTGGATAAGGTAATATAATTGGTGATGTCTACATAAATACCATTAAAGTTATTTGTGGCTTCAATATTGTTACTTTCAAGAGCCAAGAAGGTTTCATCTTCATGAAAAATAGAAACATAGCTATACAAATACCAATTGTTGGTGATAGATTTTCCATAGTTAAAATCAAACCCGTAAGAAGTACTTTCCAATACGTTTTGTGTAATATCTCTTAAAATCTGATTTTCATTGTCTTGAAAGGATAGTTTAGATATGTAGTTCCCATTATCACGATAATAAAAATCAAAAAAGAATTCCTGATTAAGTGTGTAGTTTAGATTAAAATTGTTGCTAAAACTTGGTGTTAGATTGGGGTTTCCTTCCAAAAAAATATTCTCATTAATAAACGTTCTAAAAGGGTTTAAATCTTCATAACGAGGACGTGATAATTTTCTAGAATAGTCGAACGAAAAGCTATGGTTTTCGTTGCTATTGTGCAATATATAAACGGACGGAAATAGCTCAAAATATTCCAAATCATTACTGCTGGCTAATGCCAATGAAGTGCCTTTACTTTGGGTGTGTTCTGCTCTAAGACCAGCCTTTAAACTCCACTTTTCCCAATCATGGGATATACTAGCATATGCCGCGTAAACTTTTTCATCGTATAAAAAGTTGTCTGATAATTCGGAATCTAAAATCATACCGGAATTCGTAGTAAAATAATCTAAGGCGCTTTGAGAGTTTATAAAAGAACTTTTAACCCCTGTTTCTAAATTGGTGTCACCCAAAAGGCCCATGTAATCAACTTGTGCGGTTACTATTTCTATGTCCTGATTGGCATCTGTAAAGAAGTTAAACTCCCTAATGAAGGAGTCGTCGGGTCTAAAGTAATCCGACTGAGCATCTTGCGTTCTCGATAAATTAAAATTCGTATAGTGCCCATTAACCATCAATGACCCATTTTCCTTAAAACGGTGCTTAAAAGTTATATCTCCAGATATATTAGTCTTGTTCTCATCTTTAAAGCTTGCAGTAGTAAAAGTAGAATCAATACTATTCAACTGATTTCGTATTACGGTGTTTTGAGCACTCTCATAAGTGCCAAATGGAGTTAACTGTGCATTAGATGTAATATTAATCTCATTTCTATCATCCAATTGATAATCTAAAACTAGCCCCGCGTTGTGAGTTTTAAACCGCTTGGTGTGTTCAAAATCTGTTAGCCATCTGGAGTAGACACCTGTATTGTTTATAAAATTAGTTTCCCCATCTAAATTTATAAAATCCTTCCTGGGAGCAAAATTATAACTCAAGTTTAGATTCAACTTTTTTGTTTTGTAAAAATGCGATGTGCCAAAATTATACTTAGAAAAAATACCTTGCGTAAAAGTAGTATTGATGTTTCCCTTATACCCCAAAGAAATATTCTTGCTGGTAATAATATTCAATACAGCTCCTCCCTCTGCATCATATCTAGCTGGTGGGTTGTTAATAACTTCTACCGACTTTATATTTTCTCCTTGATAATTTTCCAATAGATTTCTAACCTCTTCTGAGGATAACTGCACCTTCCGGTCGTTAATATAGACAGTTGCGGCTTGATTTCTAATTTGTAACTCATCTTGCATTACAATAACCCCTGGAGTTTGTTTTAATATCTCCCAAGAACTACTTTGTGAAAGCACCGTATTTTCAACATTAAACACTAAACGGTCTACTTTCCTCTCTACTTGCGGTCTGCTAGAGGTAACCACCACCTCATCTAATTCCTCTGCTTTTTGTGCTATAATTATAGCGCCGATAGTAATATCCTTAGATATATCTAAGACCGTGCTTTTTGATGACCATCCAATATAACTAGCCCTTAAAAGATAAAGACCTTTATCAATATTTTCAATTTGAAAAAGTCCATTTTCATCCGCAGAAGTTCCCTTTACTAAAGTAGAATCAGAAGAGCGCATTAGAAAAACGGAAGCAAAAGGAATCGCATTATTCTTATCATCCCTTACCTTTCCTTTAAGTCCAAAGGATTGGCCCAATACGGTAAATCCGCAAAACAAGAAAAGAAAAACAAATAGGGACTGCGATTTCATTATAAATCTTTGGGTTGGTTCTCAAAACTAATGAAATATTACGGTTTTTCTTTATAAAATATGTAATCCCTTCTTACCTATGTTTTCGTTATTAAACGCCTAATTTCGGTTGTCATGCTTAAGGTCCCGCTTTAAATTAGATTATATTTGCACTTGCTTTTAGTTGCATTTTTAATCATTTGTAACATGAAGCAAATCTATTACTCCATTTTGCTATGAAAAATATTCGAAATTTTTGCATCATTGCCCATATAGACCACGGTAAAAGTACCTTGGCGGATCGTTTGTTAGAATTTACTGGATCCGTTACAGATCGGGAATCAAAAGCGCAGTTATTAGATAGTATGGACTTGGAACGTGAGCGAGGTATTACGATCAAGAGCCACGCCATTCAAATGGAATATACCTATAAGGGAGAGGAATATATTCTTAATCTAATAGACACACCTGGTCATGTTGATTTCTCATACGAAGTGTCTCGATCTATTGCTGCCTGTGAAGGCGCGCTTTTGGTTGTGGATGCTGCCCAAAGCATTCAAGCACAAACAATCTCCAACTTATATCTAGCACTAGAGAATGACCTTGAAATCATTCCTGTGCTTAACAAGGTAGATTTGCCAAGTGCAAACCCAGAAGAGGTAACAGATGATATAGTTGATCTTTTAGGTTGTAAAGCAGAGGAAGTAATTCCTGCAAGTGCAAAGACAGGTATTGGTATTGAAGAGATATTAGCTGCAATTATCGAACGAATTCCAGCACCCACAGGAAACTTAGACGAATCCTTACAAGCTTTAGTTTTTGATTCGGTCTACAATCCTTTTCGTGGAGTAGAAACCTATTTTAGGGTTATTAATGGAGAAATTAAAAAAGGACAAAAAATAAAGTTTGTAGCAACAGACAAGGACTATTTTGCAGATGAAGTAGGGACTTTAAAGTTGACACAAGAAATAAAACAAAGCGTTAAAGCAGGTGATGTAGGATATCTAATTACCGGCATAAAAGATGCGCGAGAAGTTAAGGTGGGTGATACTATTACTGACGCTGCAAAACCTACCAATAATCCTATTGGAGGCTTTGAAGACGTAAAACCTATGGTTTTCGCAGGAATCTATCCTGTAGATACAGATGAATTTGAGGAGTTACGAGCATCAATGGAAAAACTACAGCTAAATGATGCTTCTTTGGTGTTTGCGCCTGAAAGTAGTGCAGCGCTAGGGTTTGGTTTTAGGTGTGGTTTCCTAGGAATGCTTCACATGGAAATTATTCAGGAACGTTTAGAGCGTGAATTTAATATGACGGTTATCACAACGGTGCCAAATGTTAGTTATCATGCGTTTACTAGAAAAAATCCAGAAATTCCAATTGTTGTAAACAATCCAACGGACCTGCCGGACCCTTCAAGTATTGATCATGTGGAGGAACCTTATATAAAAGCTACTATTATTACAAAGGCTGACTTTGTAGGTAACGTTATGTCTTTGTGTATTGAAAAAAGAGGCGTAATTACGAATCAGACCTATTTGACTACAGAACGTGTTGAACTTACTTTTGACATGCCTTTGGCAGAAATCGTTTTCGATTTTTATGATCGTTTAAAAACTGTTTCTAAAGGATATGCTTCTTTTGATTATACACCAATTGGAATGCGCCCTTCAAAACTAGTCCGTGTAGATATTTTACTAAATGCACAGCCAGTAGATGCGCTTTCTGCTTTACTTCATGCAGACAATGCAGTGAGCATAGGTAAGAAGATTTGTTCAAAACTTAAAGAACTTATCCCAAGGCAACAATTTGATATTCCAATTCAAGCTGCAATTGGCGCAAAAATAATCTCTAGAGAAACTACAAAAGCACTACGTAAAGATGTTACCGCTAAATGTTATGGTGGGGATATTTCACGTAAAAGAAAATTACTCGAAAAGCAGAAAAAAGGTAAAAAACGTATGCGTCAAGTGGGTAATGTAGAAGTGCCACAGGAGGCCTTTATGGCGGTGCTT
>CALHVP010000128.1 GCA_938038975.1 uncultured Maribacter sp.
CTCGATAGAATCATTTTGTGAAAAAGCCGAAATGCCTATAAAAAGGAAGATAATTGTTATGTGAAATATTTTTTTCAAATTGGTGGTAACAATTGTATATAGTAACAAGTTACTATATTTCTATTTTAGAAATACTAATCTAATGGATTTTTAATTTTCTTAAAAGTATTGGTCGCTACATGGGTGTATATTTCGGTCGTCTTGCTGGAGCCATGACCTAAAAGTACCTGAATCTGTCTAAGATCTGTACCTGATTCTAAAAGATGTGTGGCAAAACTGTGTCGTAATACATGTGGTGTTACCGTATTTCTTATGCCTGCTTTTACTGCTGATTTTTTGACGATATTCAATACACTTTCTGCGGTATATTTCGATGCCTTTCTTCCCTCGAATAAATAATCTTGCGGCTTCCACTCTTTGTAATAAAGTCGAAGATCGTCCAAAGCGGATTTTGATAATAATGTGAACCTGTCCTTATTGCCTTTACCGTCCTTTACCCTTATAAGCATTCGCTTACTATCAATATCTGAAATTTTTAAGTTCAAAAGTTCACTCCGTCTTAGACCTGAACTGTACAAAAGTTTTACAATGCACCTATGCTTGATATTATTGGTGTTCTCGATAATTGAAATGATTTCCTCCTTTGATATTACCTTGGGTAGCTTGGACTCCTTTCTTGGACGCTCTATTTCATAAAATCTATTTGGCATGCCCAATACTACCTCATAATAGAATTTAATTGAATTAATTGCCTGGTTTAGATAAGAATTGGATACGTTACGATGAATAAGCTTTTGAAGAAACGCTCTAATATCACTTTCGTTAATGGCGTTCAGTTCCTTATGCTTGTAATGATTTATAAACATTTCAAAGAACGAAACATAGGTGCGCACTGTGCTATTTGCATATTTTTTTAGTTCAAGTTTTAGAAGGTACTCTTCGGGACAACATCTAAATTGGGGTATAGGTTTCCTCTTACGATACCATTCCACATCTATTACTTCATTAGTGGTGTTTAAAGGTTTGTTGGTCAAGAATCGATTATAGTTTATCCAAACTTCACCTTTAAATGTGTTAAAGATAATGGCAAGGTTAGCTTTAGTATTCTCGATATAGGCCATATTGTACTGTTTACTCCACCTGGGGTTAGGTAGCCCTTTGATTAAATTTTGTATCAACCTATCCGGAGAAAATTTGATGCCTATCATCTGTTGCTCCTTGATCATCAAATGATATAAGGTTATGGATTTTATATGCGGTGTATAAGAGGAAGCCATACTATTGAATTAATGGATAAAAGGGCAATTTATAGGATAGAATTGATTTAATCGTACCTTAAGCGAATAATGTTCGCATAGACATTCACTTAAATTTAATAGGGATGAGATTACAGCATGAATGTATATATTGTAAAAAGCAACTTACAGGTAGAACGGATAAAAAATATTGCAACTTACACTGCAAGAGCGCCAACCAGTACCAAAAGGAAAAACAGAACCCGGAACGGTTTTATAACAAAGTGGACAATCAACTAAAACTCAATAGGAAGATTCTAAAGGAATACAACAAGGGAGGAAAGGTAACGATACGGTCTAATGTGTTATTGGAATTAGGATTTAATCCTAAATTTTTTACCCACTATTGGAAAAATCAAAAAGGGGAGGTTTATCTATTTGTGTACGAATATGGGTTTTTAAAGGTTCAAGAAAAAGAGAAGGAAAAATACGTTTTGGTTACTTGGCAGGACTACATGAATTAGAACGATAAATTGATAACTGGGCGAACCGCTCAGCACATTTCCTAGTATTCCGATAAAAGCTTCATTTCTGGAAAAGAGCTTCCCTAAACAGGTCTTGGACTCAACTTCTACATTTCCGATTTTCATTTCAATAATCCCTTAAAAAAACGGTCAAACTCCGTTCCCAATCTACATCTTTAAAGTCAAGTCCGCTTAACATACTACTAAACGAGAATAATCAGTTCTCATAATCCACTCAGCACATTCCTCTATATTTCGCGAAAAGCTGCATTCCGAGAAAAGAGCTTCCCTACTAAGGTCTTGGACATAATCCAAAATTTTAGCTTTCCATTCCGTTAATCCTTTCCGCTGCGCCGGAAAGGAACACTTCATTCCAGAGCCAAAATTGTGAATCAAGTCCGCCAAACCGGAATTCCATTATTCATTTGATGTCGCATCCTATGGTTTTGTACTTCACAAAGGCCTTTAGATTCTCCTTCCGTACCATCACTGTTATTCCCTTTTTATGCCAGCAAAATACCAACATTGGGAAGTTGAACGGACTGCATAAACCGTTCTCGCTGCGCTCCACTTTTTATAAGTCCTTATCAATTCCAAATATTGAAAACGTATCAGCAACAAAAAAAAGGTAACAGCGACGGCACTATGGGAAGTAAATCTAAAATGAAGGATATGAAATCTTACAAAAACATCAAAAAGGAAGCGACACCAAAAAAAACAAAAAAGGAAAACGCTCTAGATATAATAAGTAAATCACTTCAAAAAAAATAAACAAAAACTATCTGAATGGTTCGGGTAGCATTTTAATTAATCTTTAAATCTATTACTATGAGTACGTTAAAAAATCATGTACAGTTAATTGGGAACGTTGGACAGGAGACAGCTATTACGAATCTTGAAAGCGGTAAAAATGTAGCCCGTTTATCGTTGGCAACAAACGAGTATTACAAAGACGCTAAAGGCGTAAAGCAAACTGAAACGAATTGGCATACGGTGGTAGCCTGGGGTAAGACTGCCGATATCATTGAAAAATATGTCATAAAAGGTAAAGAAGTTGGGGTTACAGGAAAACTTAAGACTAGAACCTATACTACTGATGATGGAAACCAACGCTATGTTACGGAAATCGAAGCGAACGAAATCCTATTACTTGGAAGTAAGAACGACAAATAGAACTTAAAATTAAAGAGGGCGAAACGGTCTAAAGATGCGCCCTCTTTTTTCATTATTCACACCTTAATACGATGCACAATGAAAGCACAAGTTAACGAAATCAAAGAAGGCTTACAACATTTTCACGGAACGGAAATGTTCTATCAAATACCATTATTGCGAACCCGTTTTACGGACGGATTAAAATATTTAGCCGAAGTCGCTGAATGTTTTTGGCTCATAACAGACACTTCAGTAATAGCAAAGAATCTGATGAACCAAAGCGAGTTTATAACCATAGACTTCAAAAGGCTAGATAAAGAAAAACAGAATTTTGAAGGATACGAAGCGGAGATAATTTACAGTGATGGCAATGATACTATTTTGGAAAAGCAAAGGTATAGCGTAACCGATTTTCCACTCGATGAACTGCGGTTATTTTTTGTAAATGATACGTTAATGTTACCTAGCGAATATTAAAATCTACAGCTATGATATATCTAAATTATAATAACCTAGATGGCGAAACCAAAGAACAGTTGTTAAAACAATCTCGAAAAGAAATCGAAGATAAACACGGTAACGAACTGCATATGTATGCTGTTAATTCTCAGAAAGATTATGATGTTGTTTTGGAAGAAGAAGCCATACGTAATCTGAGTAATTACAAATTCATTTTTAACATCTGAATTTTACTATCGGGAAAAGAAACACCTCTGAAAATTCAGGGGTGTTTTGCTTTTAGAGAATATCATATCAAGAAAAAAATGGCACCTTTAGTTTGCTGATATACAGTATTCAATTTTAAGTAGGGTTATCCATTTTTCGACTTTCGCCGATAACCATACACATCGAAATAATAACATATCGGAAATTCATTTCCTTGAAATAGCAATTGGCTTTTTAGCTAGATTGCATGAAATTTTTGTTCGCCTGTAGCGAACGAAAAGGAATAGCAAGAGGGTAACACGCTATGCGATGTTAAGCATTCCTTTTCGTTTTCAAAACGCTGATATTCAGCTACTTGAAAATTATTTAATTTCTTGACCTTCAGCAATTTGCGACAAACGCCTTGTAAACGCCTGTTTTTAGGCTAGAATTTGCGACAAATTGGCGAATTATGGACTCATTTATTGTAATTAGATTTAAGAGGGAGACGGCAAAACGTTTCCTATAATTTTAATCTACACACTGCTAATCGTACACTTCAGTGATGGTACTCTACTAAATATTTTCTATTAAAGCTGCCTTCGTATTCAGGGGTAACTCGTCTGATATTCTCTTAGTGCCCCAATAATAAAAAGTTGGGTTTGTAGTATTTGCTTAGTTGTTTTGAAGATGTGAATATCCTCATCAGTTGAACTTCTACTTTCACTTAGGAAATAGCTTTACCATAAGCCAAAATTCTCATTGACTCACTTGCAACAATGGCTTCTAATTGATTTTGAAAGTCCAAACCAAGTTGTTTTAAATGTTAATTCAAAGTTTGGAGAACTACTCATTTAATTCGTAAAAGCATTTGTTTCATTTATAAATTATCTAACCCATTTAGAAATTCGTTACTATTTTCAAAACGACTTAATCTAGCTATATTTATTATCTAGTTTTTTTCTAAGACTATTCATATCCTCACTGATTTTCTTTTCTACAACTCGTGCATAAATTTGAGTTGTAGCCAGTTTGGTATGCCCCAATAGTTTTGAAACGGTTTCAATAGGAACACCATTCGTAAGAGTAACGGTGGTAGCAAAAGTATGTCTAGCCATATGGAAGGTCAGATTTTTAGTAATATGGCAGAGGTCAGCTATTTCTTTTAAATAACTATTCAGTTTTTGATTTGAAATTGTTGGCATTAGTTTAGAATCAAACCGTGTACGAGGATGATTTTCATATTTGGCTATCAGTTCTTCGGTTTTGGAGAGGATTGGAATTTTGAACGGGGTCCCTGTCTTATTTCTATTTGCCATGAGCCATAGGTCGCCATCAATTCCTTTGACAACGGACTCCTTACTCAAACACATAATATCTCCATAGGATATACCTGTGTAGCAACTAAATATAAACAGATCACGGACCATAGCTAAACGCTCTATGGGAGTGACAAGTTCTTCGATACATTCTAGTTCCAGTTGGGTTAGGAATTCTCGCTCTCTTTTTTCAAGTTTAGGTTTAAATTTCACAAAAGGGTCACGCTCTATCCATTCCATGTGGTAAGCTAGGGTAACCATTCTTCTTAGACGCTGGATATGTTTCATGACAGCATTATTGCCTATTTTACCTTGATAGTGTCTAGGTTGATAAGAACGCAGGAAGCTTTCCAGCCCTAATACAAATTGATAGTCCAAATCTTGTAGAAATATATCCTCTCTTTTGTATTCCTTTGCTACGTACTCTAAAATGTATTTCTGGCTGGTCTGGTAATGGCATAATGTCTTCGGAGCTAGTTTGACACCCATTTTTTCATTATGGTAATTAATAATATCTCTTAACGAGTGGTTCTTTTTATCCTCCCCTAAAAAACGAGCTTTAACTAGTTGCGGAGTCACTACTTTGGATTCGTTTTTCAAATCTCTAAAACAATTGACTATTTCAGATTTTACTTCATCTAAATAAAGATTGATTTGGCGGGATTTTGTGTTATTACCCTTCGCTTTTTGGCGGTCTGCACTCCAAGTGTTTATGTCTATTTTTGTTTTTAGACTTATACTTACTCGTTTTCCGTTAACCGTTACTCTGGCATAAATAGTTGAGCAATTATTTTTATTTGCTCTTGAGGAGTAAACCCAAAATAATACTGAAAATGTTGAAGATGTGCGCATAGTTGTCGTCTTTAAATATTGAACAATCAGTTAGACGAAAGTCAAATCAACTAAGCAAAACTTTTCTTTAAGGAATCAATATATGAAACTGTGACCACAAATGTTACCATTTTTAAAAAATGCTACCGAACTGTGACCATTTAAAACCATATTATATCATATTCTATGATATCCTAAAAATAAAAAAGCCTTGCTAATCATAAGATTAGCAAGGCTTTGGTCTCGGATGGTCTCCGATTAAGTGACCTGGCCGGGGCTCGAACCCGGGACCCTCTCCTTAAAAGGGAGATGCTCTACCAACTGAGCTACCAGGTCAAAATTTCAGTGCTAATATTTCCCTTAGCGGCTGCAAATATAAGCGCATTAATTTATTTCACAAGTGGATTTTAAGAGAATTTTAAAAATCTTTTGAAATCAATTGGATTTAGTCCAATTTTACCAAAAATAGGATATGCAAATAGTTTTGTTAGGATATATGGGTAGTGGTAAAACTACAATAGGTAAACTGCTTGCTAA
>CALHVP010000129.1 GCA_938038975.1 uncultured Maribacter sp.
GGAGACACCAACAAACCCTGGGGTAGATGTTCTTGATTTAGAGGCTTTAGGTAAAATAGCTAAAAAGCATAATTTAATACTAGTCATTGATAACTGCTTTGCATCACCCTATTTACAGCAGCCTATAAAATTTGGTGCCGACTTGGTTATCCACTCAGGTACAAAATTGATGGATGGTCAAGGTCGTGTGTTGGCAGGTGTAACAGTTGGAAATACTGCCTTGATTGATAAAATATATCGATTTTCAAGAATAACAGGGCCTGCATTATCTCCCTTTAATGCTTGGGTACTTTCTAAAAGTTTGGAGACCTTGGCTATTCGTGTAGATAGGCACTGTGAGAATGCATTGAAATTAGCAAAATTCCTAGAGTCTCATAAGGCTATAAACTGGGTTAAATATCCATTCTTAAAATCGCACCCCAAATATGAGATTGCCAAAAAACAAATGAAGGCTGGCGGCTGCGTAGTCGCTTTTGAAATTAAAGGAGGTTTGGACGCAGGACAAAAATTCTTTGATGCGATAAAACTACTATCGCTTTCTGCAAACCTTGGTGATTCTCGCAGTATTGTTACGCACCCGGCATCTACAACACATAGTAAATTATCAAAAGCGGAAAGAGCAGAAACAGGAATTACCGATGGTATGGTTAGGGTATCTGTTGGTCTGGAGCACATAGATGATATTATAGGAGACATAGAGCAAGCCTTAAAGAAGTAATTCTCGTAATTTTAAGCAAGCAAAAAGCCCCTTTCTTTAATTAAAGAAAGGGGGCTTTTATAGGGTTTTTATAAAAAGTTTACTACTCCTGTATCCATATCGTAGACAGCTCCTTTAATATCAATATCACCTTTTGCTAACATCTCTCTTAAAACAGCACTGTCTTTTGTAATTTTCGAGATAGCAAGCTTTACATTGTTTTCACTTACTTCATGTACCAATAATCTGTTTTTAGAATTTCTAGGCCCTTCAGATACCGTAGACATTTTCACAGCTGGTTTTATGTTTTTAAGCATTTTAGTAATATGTCCTAGTTTAGCACCATCAATAGCTGCGTGTATAGCCCCACAGTTTTCATGACCCATAACCAATATGAGCTTGGCTCCTGCAACTTTAGTAGCGAATTCCATGCTTCCTAAAATATCATCGTTGATAAAATTACCGGCAACACGAGCTACAAAAATGTCTCCAATACCTTTGTCAAATACATCCTCTACGGGCACTCTACTATCTACACAAGAAAGGACAATAGCTTTTGGGTATTGTGATGCTGCACTTTCTCTTATTTGCATGGAATGATCACGAGCGGTAAGGTCATTACTTACAAACCTTTCGTTACCTGCAGCTAAGCTGTTTAAAACATCATTTGGTGTTAAAGCGGCTTGCTCTTCTGCTGATAGTACAGATTCAACAAGAATTTTACTTTTTTCTATTTCAATAGTTTCTTGCTGCGCTGTTATAGAAGCTGATATTAAAAATAGACCTACTAAAGTTATAAAGTTTGTTTTCATAATGTTTGATTTTAAATTCCTGACAAAAGTAACTATGAAGAATCATTTTGAAACTATTACTATTCGTAAATAATAGTTAAAGTATTATAATTCAATAGTAATACTATTGAATTATAATAAAATCAACAAATAACAAAGGTATAATGATGGTGTAGCAAATGAAATTTGCGTATCTACATTATACCTTATGTATAAGATATCAAGTTAAATTATGAAAAAAAATATCTTGTATTTCTAGATTGGAAAAGCCACAAGAGGTTTACTTAAATCCAATACTTTGGATACCATCATGACTTATTTTGATAGCATCTAGCGGTTTAATATCAAAAGTCATGTCTTGTTCTACCATGTAATACTCCATGCCAGATTGTTCTTTTTTACTCAGAATACGTCCAAAATCAATCGTGCCTTTTCCTACTGGGGCAAATTTCCCTTCTGTATCCATGTCTTTAACATGCCATATTTTAAAACGACCTGGATATTTAGCAAAGTAGGTTAAGGGGTCTGCACCTGCTTTGGTAACCCAGAATAAATCCATCTGAAAATTAACCAGTTTTGCATCACAGTTCTCTAATAGATAGTCTATTGGAATAATACCATCAGCATCTTCTTTAAATTCAAAATCATGATTGTGGTATAACAATTTTAGGCCTGCAGCATTGGCTTCTTTTCCTAAAGCGTTTAGAATAGTGGCTAAATTTTCAGCACCACCCGTCATACTCATTTGTTTTGTTTCTTGGTTAAAATTAAAAAGCCCCATTGGCGGAATAGGAACTACAAAATACTCAAAACCAGCTTTTTTAGCATCTGCCATTTGTTCAGCAGCATTTGTAAGCGTTACACTACTTTGATGTGTACTAATGGGGTTTATCTCCAGTTCTTTAACATAAGAATTAAAGTCTTCAGGTAGCATGCCATAATATTTTCCATCTTCGTAACCAGCTGCTTCAATATTCATATACCCAATACCTGCAACTATTTTTAAAGTCTGCTTCATGTCCTCTTTCATAGCATCTCTAACCGTATAAAGGGCTAGACCACCGACTTTTTCCTCATTGGCGCAATTAGTTAGGCTAAAAACAGAAAGAATTAAAATCGCTATTTTCATTATTGGGGTCACTTTTAATAATTGCATTTGTTTCTTTATTAAGTTGTTTAGATAAAAATAGAACTTATTTATCGAAAAGCTTTTTTAATCCTTCTTTGAGGGTTCAATTCCCAGAGGCTTGCCTCAACATGCAAAATATTTTTTTAAGAAGTATGCCTTTTATCCTTGGGTTGAGGTTCTGGATTTTATAGACACATTTTAAATGCTTCGTATCCTATTTATTGGCTTTTAACAAATTTAACTATCTTCGTTACATGCTCTCCAAAAAAACGAAGTACGGACTCAAAGCCTTGTCTTATCTCGGTGTTCAAAAAGAAAAAAAGCCTGTGCAAATTTCAGAAATAGCTGAGCAGGAGAACATATCTCAAAAATTTTTAGAAAGCATCTTACTTTCCTTAAGAAAGACCGGGTTTTTAGGTTCTAAAAAAGGAAAAGGTGGTGGTTATTATCTGCTCAAAAAACCAGAAGATATTTTAATGACAGATGTCATGCGAGTTTTGGAAGGTCCAATTTCTATGGTGCCTTGCGTTAGTTTAAATTTCTATGAGACTTGTGAGGATTGCCCAAACGAGGGCGAATGCGCTGTTCACAAGTTAATGCTTAAGGTTAGAGACGCTAATTTAGCAGTGTACCGCAACAATACACTTGCTGATCTACTCAAGTAATATTTTTTAGTTTATTATATTCTTAGTTTTCTCCTTGATTTGTTATTAATCTATTAAATCTATAGACTAATTAGGAAATAATAAGATTTACATACTTGCATACTCAATTTTAATTCTATTTTTGTTATCCTATCAAATTAGTAGGGTATTAATTATTGTGTAGCATATGATTGTAGATCAGTTTATTCTTGATAAGAAAACTTCAGAACATAAGTACGATGCTGATAAGAAATCTGAGCGTCCTATTAGGAGTGTTGCAAAAGCTATAAGTTGGCGTGTGATTGGAACTTTAGATACATTGTTAATTTCATATGTATTAACTGGGAAAGTTGCTTTGGCTGCTTCGATAGCTTCTATTGATTTCGTAACTAAAATGTTTTTATATTTTTTTCACGAGCGTTTCTGGAACAAAATTAATTGGGGTAAATAATATTGTATTATGAGATTTACGCAAGAGGAAATCAATCGGTTAAATATTCAATTCAAAGGGATACCCCCAGTGGAAATCATTTCTTGGGCAGTAGAGCATTCCATAAAAGCATTAGTGACAACTAACTTCCGACCTTATGAAGTTGCTATTTTATATGCGGTATCTCAAGTAAAAAGTGATATACCTGTGGTTTGGTGTGATACAGGGTATAATACTCCCAATACGTATAAACATGCTGCAGCACTTATAGAACGGTTAGACTTGAATATTGATTTATACGTACCCAAACAAACAACAGCACATAGAGATGCCGTTATGGGAATACCTCAAATTGATGACGATATGCATGCCTTATTTACAGAACAAGTAAAGCTGGAGCCTTTTAGAAGGGCAATGAATACCCACAAACCAGATGTTTGGTTTACAAATCTTAGAAAAGGGCAAACTGCTCATAGGGATAGTTTGAATATCCTAAGCTTAAGTAACGATGGGGTGCTAAAAGTAAGTCCATTTTACCATTGGAACGATACACATTTGGATGCTTATTTGAAAGAGAGAAGCTTACCTAACGAACATAGGTATTTTGACCCAACAAAGGTATTAGAGAATAGGGAATGTGGTTTACATACATAAAAAGAGTATAGAAGTTAGACTTAAGACATGAGATATGGAAATTAGTAATATTGAATTGGAGTTATCGCCGGAACCTGAGTTAGCGTTGTTAAATGACACTTCGCAAATTAATACACTTGAAAATGAAGCTATTTATATTTTCCGCGAAGTGGCAGCGCAGTTTGAAAAGCCAGTGTTGTTATTTTCTGGAGGCAAAGATTCAATTACCCTAGTGCGTCTGGCTCAAAAGGCCTTTTGGCCAGCGAAAATACCGTTTCCTTTGATGCATATTGATACTGGGCATAATTTCCCAGAGACTATCGCATTTCGTGATAAGTTGGTTGCGGAATTAGGGCTGGAACTAATTGTTAGGAATGTTCAGGACTCTATAGACCAAGGAAAGGTAAAAGAGGAGTCAGGCAGGTATTCTAGCCGAAATTCTTTACAAACCACCACACTATTAGACGCAATAGAAGAATTTAAATTTGATGCTTGTATTGGCGGGGCACGCAGAGATGAAGAAAAAGCAAGGGCTAAAGAGCGTATTTTTTCTGTACGAGATGATTTTGGACAGTGGGATGAACGTAATCAACGTCCAGAATTATTTGATATGCTGAACGGACAGATAGAACTAGGGCAGAACGTAAGGGTATTTCCTATTTCTAATTGGACAGAATTAGATGTTTGGTCCTATATAAAAGAAGAAGAGATGGAAATTCCTTCTATCTATTTTGCACATAAAAGAAAGATATTCTTACGAGACGGATTAATATGGTCTCATTCAGATTATGTGTATCAGGAAAAGGATGAGGAAGTGTTAGAGGAAATGGTTCGTTTTAGAACGGTGGGTGATATGAGCTGCACAGCTGCGGTATATTCAGAAGCAACAGATATTGACGCTGTTGTTCAAGAAATTAGAGATTCAACTATTTCTGAAAGAGGCGCACGTATAGATGACAAGCGCTCAGAAGCAGCCATGGAAAAAAGAAAACAACAAGGATATTTTTAAAAAACAAGCAGTTTCCAGTAGTAGTAGGCAGTTCAAACGTCAGTACTGCCAACTGTTACTGCCAACTGAATACTATAAAAATGGAAGTACTTAAAATTGCAACAGCAGGAAGCGTAGACGATGGTAAAAGCACCTTAATTGGTAGGTTACTATACGATACTAAATCCTTAACAACCGATAAGCTACAGGCTATTGAAAAAACAAGTAAGCAAAAGGGTTATGATTACCTTGATTTCTCTTTGGCTACAGACGGTTTAGTGGCAGAAAGAGAACAGGGAATAACTATTGATGTTGCCCATATTTATTTCTCGACTCAGAAAAAAAGCTATATCATCGCAGATACCCCTGGGCATGTAGAATATACACGTAACATGGTAACCGGTGCTTCTACATCACAAGCTGCAATTATTTTGATAGATGCTAGAAAAGGAGTAATAGAGCAAACAAATCGTCATTTTTTTATAAATAATTTGCTCAGAATAAAAGAAGTAGTCGTTGCTATCAATAAGATGGATCTCGTAGATTTTTCAGAGGAACGTTATAATGAGATAAAGGCAGATTTCCAAGAATTGATGGGCAAACGAGATTATGAAGATCAGCGAATTACTTTTATTCCTGTAAGTGCATTAAAAGGGGATAACGTAGTGCATGCATCTGAACACACAGCTTGGTATAAAGGAGCTACTTTATTAGAACATTTAGAGGGGCTAGATTTAGAAGCAGTATCCAATATGGGAACACCAAGGTTTCCAGTGCAATATGTGATTAGACCTAAAACTGATGATTTTCACGATTTTAGAGGATTTGCCGGGAAGGTTTATGGTGGTGAATTAAGTGTGGGAGATACAGTTGTAGCCTTGCCTTCACAAACAAAATCTAAAATTAAGGACATTTATTTTTATGATAAAAAATATAAGAAGGCTTCAAGAAGATCATCTGTTACGATTACACTAGAAGATGAAATTAATGTAAGTAGGGGAGACATGTTAGTTAAGGTTGGTGATGTGCCAACTATAGGCAAACAATTTACAGCAACGGTTTCATGGATGGATTCTCAAAAACTTACCGCTGGTAACAAATATATCGTACAACATGGTGTGAATAAAGTACTAGCCAAAGTATCTAGTATTGACCATAAGATAGCACCAGATTACTCTGGTATAGACACAGAAACGGTGTCATTGGGAATGAATGATATAGCCCAGGTTAGTTTTAGATTAAACAAGCCAATTTTCTATGATACATTTAAAAATCATAGAACTAACGGATCATTTATTCTAATAGATACACAAACGAATAGTACAGTAGGAGCAGGATTCATAACAACCCCCTAGAAAGCCCCCTAGCCCCAAAAGGGGGAGCTCTTACTCGGTTGGGGAAAGACATATTGGTTTGCATATGCAAACCGAAAGAGTAATAATCCCTCCCTTTGGGGGAGGTTAGGATGGGTCATTATGATAAGGACTCTTACTTATATAGTTTATGATTTAGGAAAATTTTAAATAATAATACCCTATAAAATCTATAGGTAAAATATAGCAATAATTAAACACTAATTAACCCCAATATGTGTTCCTCCCTTTGGGGGAGGTTAGGAGGGGCTACCTTATGCAAAGCTTTAGAACAGAAATAGAAAACCCAGTTGTAGAAAAGGATATTTTGGAACTGGAAAGAAAGATTCATGAGTTCCATGACGGAAAATTGGATGAGGAAAAATTCAGAAGTCTTCGTTTAGCTCGTGGCGTTTATGGTCAGCGACAGCAGGGTGTTCAGATGATACGTATAAAATTGCCCTATGGGAAGGTTTCGTCAAAGCAGTTAAAACGTATTTGTGATGTTTCTGACGAATATTCTACTGGGCGTTTGCATATTACCACCCGCCAAGATATTCAAATTCATTATGTAGATTTAAATCGTACACCCGCTTTATGGGCAGAGTTAGAAAAGGATGAGGTAACACTTAGAGAAGCTTGTGGGAACGCGGTTCGTAATGTTACAGCCAGTGAAACTGCAGGTATAGATAAAGACGAGCCATTCGACGTTTCTCCATACGCGGATGCCTTATTTCGATATTTTTTAAGAAATCCAATCAGCCAAGAAATGGGACGAAAGTTTAAGGTTTCCTTTTCTGCTAGTGATGCTGACACTGGTCTGTCTTATATGCATGACTTAGGTTTTATAGCAAAAATAAAAGAGGGTGTCAAAGGTTTTAAAGTAATGCTTGGCGGTGGCTTAGGGTCGCAACCTAGACATGCAGATGTGCTTTTTAATTTTTTAGCTGCTGATAAAATTATTCCTTTAATGGATGGCGTTATCCGTGTTTTTGATAGATATGGTGAGCGAAAAAGTAGAGCCAAAGCCAGGTTAAAATTTTTACTGAAGGATGTAGGGTTAGACGGATTTAAAAAACTATTAGAAGAAGAACAAAAGGCAGTTCCCATCAGTTCATTTTATATTGATGCACTTGCCTACCCTAAAATAGCTGTGGCAGAGACTACAGTTCCAAATGTAAAAATCACGAATAGCGAAGCTTACGAAAAATGGAAGTCCACCAATATTGTATCTCAAAAACAGCAAGGTTTTGTAGCCATTGGAATTAAGGTGCTTCTTGGGGATTTCTATACGGATAAGGCGCGTTTACTCGCAAACTTGGTTCAGAACTATGCGGCAGGTGAATTCCGATTATCACTTCGTCAAAATATTTTAATTCCGTATGTAAAAGAAGAACTGGTTCCGTTTTTTTATACTGAATTAGAAAAGCTTGGGTTTGTTGAAGCGGGATATAACAAAGCTTTAGATATAACTGCTTGCCCGGGAACGGATACTTGTAATTTAGGAATTGCAAGTAGTACAGGAATCGCGGTAGAGTTAGAAAGAATAATTAAGGAGGAGTATCCACAGTACATAAGTAATTCGGATATCGTAATTAAGATAAGTGGCTGTATGAATGCCTGCGGACAACATAATATGGCCAATATAGGATTCCAAGGTATGTCGATAAGAACCAAGGACAAATTGGTCGCACCGGCATTACAAGTCCTATTGGGAGGTGGGAACATAGGAAATGGAGAAGGGCGTTTTGCAGATAAGGTTGTAAAAGTACCTAGTAAACGAGGCCCAGAGGCATTACGACTCATTCTAGATGATTTT
>CALHVP010000130.1 GCA_938038975.1 uncultured Maribacter sp.
TGGGTAAATATGCATCTGTTCGAGTACTTGGTGTTTATGGTGGTACCAGCATGAATAAGCAAAAAGAAGCATTGGCTTTGGGTACAGATATTATTGTAGGAACTCCTGCGAGACTATATGATTTGGTCTTGTCTAGGGCCTTACAACTTAAAACCATCAAGAAACTGGTAATTGATGAGGTAGATGTTATGCTAGATCTTGGATTTAGATTTCAGCTTATTAATATTTTTGAATTATTACCTACCCGCAGACAGAATATTATGTTTTCCGCGACTATGACGGATGATGTAGAACTGCTTATAAATGACTTTTTTGCTGGTGTTGAAAAGATATCTGTTGCTGTTAGTGGTACACCTTTAGAAAATATAGCCCAGACGGCGTATGCTGTTCCTAATTTTTATACCAAAGTAAACCTGTTGATACACTTATTACAGGATCAATCGCTTTTTCATAAAGTATTGATATTTGTTTCAAGTAAGCGTACGGCCGATTTATTGTTTCAGGAATTAGCTGAATTTTATAGTGAGGAAATATGTGTGATTCATTCGAATAAAACACAGAACTATAGAATGCGTTCTATTAACCAGTTTGATTCTGGTCAAAATAGAATATTGGTTACCACAGATGTGATGGCTAGGGGTTTAGATTTAGATGAAATATCTCATGTTATTAATTTTGATACTCCTGTATTTCCTGAGAACTACATGCATAGAATAGGTAGAACGGGTAGGGCAGAAAAAGAAGGAAAATCTATTTTATTATATACAGAAACAGAGAAAGAGGCAAAAGAAGCTATTGAAAACCTTATGGTTAGGGAGATAGCATTGGAAACGTTACCAGAAGCTGTTGAAATAGCCACAAAGCTTACAAGAGACGAGCAACCCAAACATATTGAACACGAGAATCCGTTACGTGACAACGAGGACGAGAGAGGGGCGAGTTTTCACGAGAAATCTGCTAAGAATAGTAAAGAGAATCAAGGCGGCTCTTACAGGCGTATTATTAAAAAGAAGTATTCTAAGCCTAAAACAAGAGGAGATAAGAATTTTGGTAAAAAAGGAAAAAAGAGATAAGTAGCCGGTTAATAAGTCAACTGAGTATAGCTTAAAATATGTATCTTAGTACTTGTGTTAGAAACAGAAATCACGATTAAAATTCAGTAAAAAATGCGAAAACTACTCACTTTAGTTGCCCTAGGAGCCTTAATAGCTAGCTGTGGCGAAAAGAAAGAAGAAAAAAAGGACGGTTTTGAAATGAACCGTGCTAAGAAAGAAGTTAAAAGCGATGCAGCTTCTGCTGGTGTACCCGTAGATATGGATAATAAGGGAGTTGGACCTTTTAATGACGTTACTTTTCCAGAAGCAATTAACTCGGATATGGCTGCTGCAGGTGAAGCTAAATATCAAGCAATTTGTACAGCTTGTCATATGGCAGAACAGCGTATGATAGGTCCTGCCCTAAAAGGAGTTTACGAGCGTAGAAGTCCAGAATGGGTTATGAATATGATTATTAACCCAGATAAGATGCTTAAAGAAGATCCAATTGCAAAAGCACTTTTAAAAGAATATAATAACGCTATCATGTTGAATCAAAACTTAAGTGAAGAGGAAACGAGAAATGTTGCAGAGTATTTACGAACACTCTAAGCGAATATAATTTTAGTAAAAACACCCTTTCAAACTTTGGTTTGAAAGGGTGTTTTTTTGTGGTTGCCTGTTGATTGTTTCCTTTGCTATATTTAACTCATTTTAATAGTAACCCATCTAACAACTCCCTTGTCTTTGAACTATTCCAATCTACTGCTCCTGTTTCTTTTACAATTATCTTTCCTGTAACATCAATGATATAACTGGTAGGAATACTAGTGGAATAAAGCGCTTCTGGTGCTTTCATTTTTGGAAAATATACTGGTAAATCAAAGCCTTTCTTTTCTAAAAACGGATATACTGTAGTTGGCTGTTCATTGGTAAGTAGTATAAAATCTACTTCATCGCCGTAATCTTTATACAATTTTTGGATACTGGGTAATTCTGCAATACAAGGTGGGCACCAGGTAGCCCAATAACTAATGAAGCTAACCCGTCCATTTCCAATTGAAATAGCGGTTGATGTTCCATTGTTTTGAGTTAGTAAATACTCAAATTGTGGAAGCTGAATTTGTTTTTCACTTTTTGTTATAGATGGCGAAAAAACCAACATACGGGCCTTACTGATGACTACTTGAATTGGTTTTCTAGTTTGCGGTATGGCTAATAGAACTAAAAATAGGATTAGAAGTACATTTCCAATGTCTAGTTTTATCTTTTTCATCTTGGTAAATTTAGTTTTTTTTACTGGGTTATTTTAAGTGATGCTTTAAAACCTCGGATGTTTTTTAATAGGATTTGAGTGGAAGAATACTAAATTGTAGGCTGGTAAATTAAATCTATTTTATCTTTAAATGCTCTTAGTTAGAAGGGTGTAAGAACTTCGTAATGTTGACGACCTAAATAAAAAATTGAATTATGAAAAATGAGCCTATTACTGTACAAGTTGTTTCTGATGTTGCCTGTCCTTGGTGTTATATTGGTAAACGCCGTTTAGAAGCTGCGTTAGAAGAATGGAATGGTACTCCTATAACAGTTACTTGGCATCCTTTTCAGCTAGATCCAACAATTCCTAATACTGGACTTGACCGTGACACCTATCTTTCTAACAAATTTGGTGATTTGGAAAAAACAAAGGAAATGACCGATAGGATTTCTGGAGTAGGTGCAGAATTAGATATTCATTTTAATTTTGGCGAAAAGTGGTTGGCGGTAAATACATTACCCTTGCATCAATTACTTCATGTAGCTGACGATGAAGGTTTTAAAGCGGCTCTAAAAGAGCGTTTTTTATATGCTTATTTTACAGAAAATCTACATTTAAACCAGCACGATGTTTTAATTAAGATTATGGCCGAATTTGGCTGGGATGCAGAAAAAACGGAAGAAGTAATAAATGATGATAGCATTGCATACGCTGTAAAACAAGAAATAGGACATTACCAGCAATTAGGGGTTACAGGTGTTCCTTTTTTTATCATCAATAACAAATACGGTATTAATGGGGCACAACCCAAAGAG
>CALHVP010000131.1 GCA_938038975.1 uncultured Maribacter sp.
CAAATTTTCAGCTTCAATTCTAGAATCACCAGCAGCAATAGTTATATTAAAATCAGTTGCAGTCCCTATTAGCTTAAAATAGGCGATGCCATTCGCTGTTATAGATACAGCATCAGATGCTAAATTCAATTCAAAAGAACCATCGGTAGTTTGTGCTTCTGGAGCATTAAAACTTTCAGAAACTAAACTTAGATTGGGATAGCTCAAGACACCATCGCTACTAATTAATAAACCAGTACTACTACGAATAGTTGTAATATTTGGAGAGGTTACATAAACGGTAGTAATTCCGTACTCACGAAAAAGGTTACAACCGTTTTCGTTTCTTAAAATTAATCTACCATCTACAACTGTTGAACTCACTTCGTTTAACAAAAATTCCCCAGTCTCTATTTCTACTTTTTGAATTGTACCTTCCTTTAAAACAAGAGCGACTTTCTCAAAGACAGTTATTTTATCAAAACTAGGCAAACTAATTTCTTGCCTTACAAGCTCACCCTGATTCTGAAGGCAATCAGAGGTGTTTTCAGAATTACAGGAGAAAAATAAAGATGAAAGAACCAAGAACAAAGACATTTGTACTACCAAAATTGAACTAGTGCTAGGTTGCGTGCGATAACACATCAACCTGTAAGGCCTTACTACATCTTTATAAAATCGTCTAAAATCTAACATCTCACGTGTAAAATCTAATTCTCAAAATCTAATTCCTACTCCAAACTCAACTGCCTCTGCAGCTGCACCATGAGACTTTAGTGTAACTGCGGCAAAAATTTTATCTCCAAAATACCGCTTCATCCCTACTCTATTATATACACGGCCTTCAAAATCAAAAGGATAGTAAACATAATATCCTAACTGAGTTACAATACTCAATTTATTAATAAATAATTCATGTCCTACAAACAGGCCCACACGTCTATAATCATCCTCTAGATTTACATCCATTTCAGGAAAAGAAGTTGCTTGAAAACGAATTAATTCCTTTAAAAAATTCGCAAAAAATACATCAGCTCCAAACTGAATAGCGCTTTTTCTACCTAGTCTTTTATCTGCATAACCAGATAAGACAAAGAATCCATATTGACCGGACCCCACCACATCACTTTCATTAATTCCTCCACGTAAAGCGAGATTATAGCGCAAAGGTTCTGTTACTTTTTCCTTTGGAGCCTTTGGGATATATTTTAGTTCTTTTCCTCCATCTAAATCATAAACTAAACCTGCATTAAAGGCAAAGGTGTTTGTGGAGGTATTAGGGGAACGTACATTTGCATTTGAGTAGTGAATAACAGAAACTCCTGTTTTAAATCCAAGACCCTTAAATATATTTTCCTTTTGATAATTAAGCATTAGATAGGTAGAACTTAAAATATCAGTACCATAAGCATTATTTCTAAAATTAGTCTCCTTGTCATAAGGGTTGGTAGTATAGGCAATTCCTTGGCCTATTCTAAATTGAAAATTACGTTTTAAAAAGTAAAAATTATAGTGCGCGTATATGCTATAATTCTTACCTAAGGTTTCGCTATTCATATCTTGATATATGAATGAAGCTCCATAATCCGGATAATTATACAAGGCTTCCCATTCTCGAGAACCATATGTTTTCCTGTTCAAACTTAAAATAACACCACCGGGATGGTTTGTTATCAAATGGGATATATCTGGGTTGTGTAATAAGACCGAGCCATAGAATTGACTTGCATCCAGGGTGTATTTTTTCACTTCTACACCATCATCTTGAGAAAGACAAATACCGAAAGAAAATAGTAAACAAAAAACAAATAGCTGCCTCATTGGACACAAAGGTAATTCATATACGTGGCTTAATTTTGCGGAAATTTTAAATTAATTCAAAACTAATTAGGGTAAATTTCCTTTTCCTTGTTGTATTTATAAACCCTATACTATGAATACGTCAACAACGAATATTAAAATTCTAAAAAGAATTCCATTAGTAATATGTTTTGTTTTTATCCTTTTCTCTAGTTCTTGCAGTAAGGATGACAATAACGGAATATCACCTACTACCGAAACTAATCCTGATGAGGAAGATGTAATTGAAAACAACCCTTTAGGATTAAAACTACAATCAGAATTTGCCAACGAGCAAGATTATAAAGTGGTTACAGATGATATTTTTGCAATTTGGTGGGACCCGAGATTTGATCATGAAAATGATATTAGTTTTATGCTAGATACATTCAAAAAACTCCGACAGGATTGCATGAACAATTTAGGAATGAAAGACCCGCCAAATGTTGCCGCAGGGGTGTTCTTTAATATTTACATTCATCATGGGGAACGGGATAACTTACCAAATGATTGGGCCAATGGAGTTGGCACCAATACATTTGGAGTACCCTACATGACTCTGCCAGAAGGAGCACACGTAGACTTTAATAATCTTCTTCATGAAGGTTTTCATGTATTTCAATATTCCAGTAATAGTCCTGGATTTGAATATAGTGGTGATTCCCAGTGGTATACTGAATCTTCAGCCCAATGGTATGCGGTAAGCAGAAATCCTGATGCTGTGGATATTTTTGTTGAAATTGAAACATTGACCTCAAATCCACATTTGGCACTATGGCATAGTTTTAATAATGAAGCACCTGGAGACCCAACTGATTGGTTATACCAA
>CALHVP010000132.1 GCA_938038975.1 uncultured Maribacter sp.
ATGTAAAAAAACCAATTCATATTGGAGAAACCGGTTGGGCAAGTATATCTGATGGCTTCTATGGCCCTGAAGGTTCTAGGGCTGCCGATGAATATAAACAAGGACTTTATTTTAAGCACATGCGAGAATGGACAAAAGAATCAGGTATAACTTGTTTTTACTTTGAAGCATTTGACGAGCATTGGAAAGATGATAAAAACCCCATTGGTTCAGAAAATCATTTCGGTTTGTTTGAAATGAATGGTCAAGCAAAATTTTCTTTATGGAGTTTGGTAGATGAAGGTGTTTTTGAGGGTTTGACTAGAAATGGTCAATCAATAACGAAGACTTATGATGGTAGTAAAGAAGCTTTACTAGAAACAGTCTTAACCCCTAATGTGGCTAGCGAAAAAGTGCCAGAATAGAATTATCGTTTGAGAGGGAATTGAAGAAAACTAATTTAAATTAAGAGTAAAAGCTAATAAAGTATATATCCAACCAACAAAACTAGAAAAATGAAAAACGCAGCAACAGTTACAAGTGCCAAAGTGCCTATGGGTCAAAAAATAGCCTTCGGTTTAGGAATGCTTGCCAATCAAATGTTTCCTGCGGCTCTGCAAATTTTTATGATGGTTTTGGTAAAAGGATTAGGTTTTTCTCCACTCTTGTGGGGGATTATATTAATTGCACCCCGGTTATTCGATGCTTTTACCGATCCAATTATGGGCTTTATTTCAGACAATACAAGGTCTAAATATGGAAGGCGCAGACATTTCGTGTTTGCAGGTGGTATTCTAATGGGAATAGCATTTATTGCGATGTGGCAACTATACCCTGAAAACGGATTGACCTTTAACTTCATCTACTTCATGGTTTTGTCTTTTATTTTCTACTTAGGTCTTACTATTTTTAGTGTGCCTTATGTAGCAATGGGTTATGAAATGAGTGATGATTTTCATGAAAGAACCCGCATCATGGCAATAGCCCAGATGATTGGTCAATGGGCTTGGGTTATTGTGCCTTGGTTTTGGGTTATTATTTATGACCCAGAAATGTTTGAAAGTGCTCCAGCCGCAACTAGAGAATTATCGTATTATGTAGCAGCGTTTTGCACCCTGATGGCCATTATACCAGCCCTTTTTATAAAAGATGAATCAACATTAGATCGAACTGATTTTACACCCATAAACAGAAGTAATATATCAAATAGTTTGAGTAAGATTTTTGCAAGCTTTGGACAAGCGTTTAAAATCCCTCAGTTTAAAGTATTATGTATTGCAACCTTCTTGATTTATAATTCGTTCATGACCATTGCAGCATTTTCCTTTTTTATTATTGTTTCTTATCTGTTTAATGGAGATGCTGGTGCCGCAGGCGTATGGCCGACCTTGCATGGTAGTGTTGGAGCATTAGTCACTACGTTTGTTGTCATTCCAATAATTGATGCCATAGCGAGAAAAATTGGGAAGAAAAAGACCTTTATGCTTTCTCAGGGTATATCAATTATTGGTTATGTTTTATTTTGGTTTTTGTTCGTTCCTGGTAAACCGTATATGTTCTTGTTTGCTTTGCCTTTCTTTTCATTTGGTATAGGTGGGCTTTTTACTTTGATGATGTCAATGACTGCAGATGTTATTGATTTAGATGAGCTAAAAACAGGCTTAAGACGTGAAGGTGTTTTTGGGGCTATTTACTGGTGGATGGTGAAGTTTGGCTTTGGAATTGCTGGACTATTAAGTGGTTTGTTTATGGCATGGGTTGGATACACGCCAGATGCGCCTACACAACCAGAAGGAGCAATAACAGGTATGAGGTTGTTTTACACTTTATTTCCAATACTGGGTACATTAGCAGCTATGTATGTAATGCGGGCGTACGATATTACTGAAGAAAAAGCTCGAGAAGTTAGTGTTGCATTAGAAAAGCGCAGAAGTGAGGAATAGTCTTTTGTGCTAATATTTGAGGAGAATTAATGAGGCAGTCTGTTTTTTAATACCCCATAAACAAACGTACCTAACATTGCCGCTGCAATAACGAGTAGCATACTAGAAACTCCTGTTCCTAAAAGGATGTACATAGGTCCTGGGCATGCTCCGGCAAGAGCCCAGCCTAGACCGAATATTGTGCCTCCTAAGATGTAACGAGTGAAACTCTTTTCTTTTGGTGGAAGATTGATCTCTTTGCCTTCTGTACTTTTTACTTTGAATTTTTTAAATACCCATAAAAATAGAATACCCAACCCTACAGCAGAACCAATGATTCCGTACATGTGGAACGATTGAAATTTGAACATTTCAAAGATGCGGTACCATGAAACGGCTTCTGACTTTACTAGAACGATTCCGAAGAAGATACCGACGAATAAGAATTTTAAGAACTTCATACAAATTTATTTTTAACAACCGATTCGTTTTCAGTCATTTATACCGTTTGGTGTTAGTTGTTTTTAATTAAATGCCCATTATGGGCTTTCATACCTAAAAGATTAGGGGAAGTAAAAAGTGAGTCATTATAAGGCCACCGATAAAAAATCCAACTACAGCAATTAAAGAAGGTAATTGTAAATTGCTTAAACCTGTAATTGCATGACCAGAAGTGCACCCGCCAGCATAACGAGTTCCAAAGCCAACCAGGAAGCCTGCAATAACTAGA
>CALHVP010000133.1 GCA_938038975.1 uncultured Maribacter sp.
TGGCAATTACCGGATTCCCTATGAAAACTAGCGTTGTTTTTAGAGCAGATGCATTTGGTAAAACGAGTTCTGCTAGCGCTGCTATCGCTATTAATAGTACAGGTAATAAGGCAGTGAATATACTAGTTGCGGTACTGGGCATCTCGTCATCTTTTAGAATCACGGGATTAACAAATTCTAATAAAGGAGTCGCCTTTATATTTTTCATTGTTCTAGAAAGGAGCGGTCCTCCCACGATGATAGCTGGGATAGCTACAAAAATTCCGTAAAGTAATGTCTTTCCTATATCTGCATTAAATGTTGCCGCTATTGCCGTTGGAGCAGGATGCGGTGGAAGATAGCCGTGCGTTACCGAGAGTGAGGCTAACATAGGAAGTCCTACATATAACAGAGGAAGTCCCGTTGCCGCAGCAATGGTAAATACTAATGGAATTAAGATAACAAAACCTACCGAGTAAAACATAGGAATACCCACAATAAACCCTGTTAGTACCACTGCCCATTGTATGTTCTTTTTACCGAATTTTTCAACCAGTTTTGTGGTGATTCTTTGCGCAGCACCACTATCGGCAACTAATTTACCTAGCATGGCTCCAAGACCCAATATAATAACCAAGAAGCCTAATATGCTGCCTATACCTTTTTGTATGGACGCTACGACCGAAACCGGTTCCATACCTTGTGCTATTCCTACAAATAACGAAACAATAATAAAGGTGATAAAAGGATTCAGTTTTAATTTTACAATAAGTAGGAATAGAATACATATTCCGAAGATTACTATGAACAGTGGCATAAAGGTGGTTGTTTATTTCGTCTTCTAAGATAGCACAAAAAAATGCGTATACTTTTTAGAATTAAAGTATACGCATTGCTTTTTATTTGATAAAATTTTAGTCAGTTACCTCTGGAGATAACAGTTTATATACAAAACCTGCTAAAATTGCACCTGCAATAGGAGCCACCCAGAATAGCCATAATTGACCAATAGCCCAATCACCAGCAATTAGCGCTTGGCTTGTACTTCTAGCTGGGTTTACAGAGGTGTTCGTAACAGGAATACTTATTAAATGAATCAATGTTAAACAGAGTCCTATTGCTAAACCAGCAAAACCTCTTGGAGCCTTTGTGTAAGTAGATCCTAGGATGACAAAAAGGAAAATAAATGTCATAGCTACTTCAATTATTAATGCTGAAAGCATACTGTAACCTCCAGGAGAATGTTCTCCATAACCGTTAGCTGCGAATCCTCCAACATCAAAACCTGGTTTTCCACTTGCTATGAAATAAAGTAAAAGTCCACCTGCAAGACCACCCAATACTTGTGCTACTACATAAGGAGCAACGTCTTTTCCTTCAAATCTACCACCAATCCATAGCCCTATAGATACGGCTGGGTTTAAATGACAGCCCGAAATATGACCAATAGCATACGCCATGGTTATTACCGTAAGACCAAATGCTAGAGAGACCCCAACAAAGCCAATTCCTAATTCTGGAAATCCTGCTGCTAATACTGCACTACCACAGCCACCTAGAACGAGCCAAAGTGTGCCGATAAATTCTGCGATTAATTTTTTCATTTTTAAAATGTTTAGGTTAATTATTAGTTTATGCCGCTATTTTCTGTTTACAGGAAATAGAATGCTTTAGGCATTAGAACCGGAATACTGCTAAAAGTCACTTTAATGACTATTTAATTTATTAAAAATGAAATAATTAGGTTAAAAAAATGGAGATATGCTAAACTATGGTTTGTACTATAATTTTAATTATGTAAAGCATAAGATTAGAAAATACAATAAAATAGCTTACTTATTCTTCTCCTTGTAGTCCGCTAATCGTTGCGGTCCTTCTAGCAAAAGGCGTACTACTTTTAAAGTGCCATCCACAGAAGTTTCAATCTGCCACTTTATTAAAGAAATCTGTCCGTTTTCTATTTCAATACCCGTTATACTTCTAGGATGCACACAGCTACCATCATTAAAAAAAGGAATATCACCGGGTTCAGGAAAACGCGGTCTATGGGTATGGCCTACGATTGTAATGAGCAAGTCATTTTGAACAATCCACCGTTTTATTCTTCGTTCTAGTTTTATAAGCTCCGTATAGTTTTTTGCCGGGCTTGTAGGATCTGCGATTCCCCATACTTGTAAAGGTTTCCACAGCACCCGTACCAAGAATCTACCCCATCTCCAAAAGTTATAATTCCACCAATCTGCTTGATGCCCATGGGTTAAAAAAAGTTCTTGTCCAGTCTCCGCATGTTCAAGTACTATGGCTTCGTTATACGTGATGCCTTCAAATAGCTCTTTATCGGTATCGTCAATAGGCTCAAAATAACTGGATAGATTTTTATCTACATAGGCCTGATCTCTATACACCATATCATGATTACCCCAAATCATGTGCAGCCTTTTTTCTAAATGGAATTTTCTAAGGAGTTTAAACACATTTTTATGGGCTTCAAAAATAGATTCAAAGTTCATATTTTCCCACAGTTCATCGCCATCACCTAGTTCGCAATATTCAAATCCTTCTGTATGGTAGTGGTTTAAGGCATGGAAATAGATGTTTCTATTATTCGCAAATTCATCTGCAAAACTATTGTCGCCCCTATGGCAATCACTAAAAAGAATAAACTTAGAAGTGTCATCAAAAGAGATGCGTTTTGCATTCTGGTAGGCCGCGGTAAGTCGCTTTGCTGATGACATGTTTAGATTTTCTATAAATATCCGAAAAAGCAGGCAACCCACGCCCGTAATATTTAACAAAAAACAATATATAGTTTTGTAATTTTATGCTCCATTGGAAGACTAAGCACTGTATGATGAACGGAAAGGATAAAATAATGCCATTAAAGCCTCTAATTAGTTTTGATAAACTACTTAGGCATTACGATGCATTAGTGGATAGTGATGATGAGTTATTGGCAACTAGAGCAAAAGAGATTCTTAAGGCACAAGCACCTTATCCTGAGCTTAGAGATGGTTTCCAAGATGTAAGCTTGTTAGAAACCTATAAGGATATCATTAGCCTTATTCTACAAGACAGTTTTTCGCCCATTTTAAGTACCAATGAAATAAAGGCGGCTTCCTTACCGTATTATGATATATTTTTCAATTCTTCTCAACGATTTCAAAAAATAATAAATGATGCAGGTCCAGGTTTTGAACCCGTACTTAGAAACCAAGAAGAGGGTATAGATTACATCGTTGGATGTATTGTAATTCTGAATTTTTATTATGGTTTTCATCTAGACTTTAGTAGGCCTTTTTTTTATGACATACCAGATGCAAACGGCGTAATGCGTCATTATCGTATTCTATATAATGCAGATTTTCTAGAGCTTATTCCTACCGATAAAGCCAAAGAGTTAGTGCAGGAAGATGTAGACGAACTTTTAGGAAATCTATATGATTTAGACCTATGGATGGAAAAAATACCACCAAATAGTTTCCTGTCCAAAGGTTTTGTTATTTCCAATATGTTTGATGTTACGGCGGAGCATTCTATTTCTGAAATAAAATCTGAATTGATTGCCAGTGACAAGAGAGGAAGCGAAAATTTCATGACAGATTTGCAAGAGACCTTTCGTTCTTTATTTAAACTACCTAACATTAAAGTTGGGCTTGTAAATTATAATACAAGAGATGATCGTTTTGAACCTGTTTATGGAAAAGGGATTACCAGTTTTATTTTAAACGGCCAGGATGCCAAGGTTTGTAATGAGGCCTTATGCCAGTATTCCTATAGTAAATTAATTAAGGATAATACCTATTTTACGGTAGCTGATGTGAGTGCGTATCATGAGAAATCTGGTGGAATAGATCCTTATGGTAGTTTAAAAAAGCAAGGAATTGAAAGTGCCATTTTTGCTCCAATTGCAAATAATGGAGAATTGTTAGGGGTTTTGGAAGTGGTGTCTGCTCAAAAGAATGTATTAAATGGCGTAAATGCAAAGAAGTTAGATGACGTGATGCCTTACATTGTTTCTGCAGTTGTAAGATCTAAAATTGAGGAAGAAAATCTAATTGATGCCATAATTCAAAATGAGTGTACGTCTGTACATTCTTCTGTGTATTGGAGATTTAAAGAGGAGGCAAAGCATTTTATAAAGGATCAGTTAGAAGGAGGCCAACCCTCATTTAAGGAAATCGTCTTTAAGGATGTGTATCCGCTATATGGTCAAATTGATATTAAAGATTCTTCGAAAGCTAGAAATACTGCTATCCAGAGAGATTTAATGATTCAGCTTTCACAGATTAATGAGGTCTTAGATATAGAATACCAGAAAAATAAACTTCCTATTTATGAGGAGTTAATGTTTCGAGTAAATAACCATCTGGAGAGTATTAAGGAAACACTGTACACCAATAGCGAGCAAGCTATTTTTGATTTTGTAAAAGAAGAAATAACACCCGTATTTTCTCATTTAAAGAAATCAGATGCTGAAATAGCTAAGCATGTTATTTCTTACGAGGCTGGTATAGATCATGGTACAGAATCGTATTATGATCATAGGAAGAACTATGATGAGAGTGTCATGCTCATAAATAAAAAATTAGCGGCTGTTATAGATAAAAAACAAGATGCTGCCCAACAAATGTTTCCTCACTATTTTGAACGCTATAAGACAGATGGCGTGGAGCATAATATGTATATAGGTGCGGCTATATCAGAAAAAAAAGATTTTAATTCCTTGTATCTAAATAATCTTAGGTTATGGCAGCTACAAGTAATGTGTGAGATGGAAAATACCCACTATGCCTTAAAGCCTGAACTTTCTTTACCACTGGATGCTACATCACTTATACTTGTTCATAATACCTCTTTATCTATTCGTTTTCGGATGGATGAAAAGCAATTTGACGTTGACGGAACGTATAATGCAAGGTATGAGGTAATTAAAAAGAGGATTGATAAGTCTTTTGTTAAAGGAACTAATGAGCGACTAACACAAACGGGTAAAATGTCTATTGTTTATTCTCAGAAAAAAGATGAACTAGAATACCTGCGGTATATTAAGTTTCTTAAATCTAAAGGTTATTTTACAGATAAGGTAGAGATTGTTGAGTTAGAAGGCCTGCAAGGTATTTCTGGCCTCAAGGCTATCCGTGCCGAAATACTTTACAAAACAAATAGTGCTTCTGAAAAAACCTATACCTATGAGGATTTAATGGAAACCTTAAAAGACTAAAACCAATTATAATACTTCCATAATTCGTTCTGGACCATAGAATTTAAAGGCAACGGCAAAAGCAATAACAGAAACTACCATGCCTATCATGAAAATAGTATAGGTCCATCTTAAAATTTTATACTTTCTATTTAACACCAACCCTAAGAAATATAGATCCTTGGTTAAGGAAGAGTATATATATTCTTTGTCTTTGACCAGTTCATTAATAGCCCATTGGTATTCCTCTAGCTTCATTTTATGAAAGTTACCAAAGAACAGTAGGTTTACTTTTTTGTCCTTCACATCTTCTTTTGTGAATTGACCACTTGTCACGTTTGGCCGCGTGGCTAAGACTGCAAGGACCATAGAAACCACACTAAATACGATGAAAATGGCAGTAGGGTAAATCAAATAGGTGTTGGAAGGATTATCTAATTTGGGAATTAGATTTGATAATGCTAATGAGATAATAATAGCATTTACAGATAATAAGATATTCGCTTTTGTATCTGCAATATCACTTAATGTAATATGGTTTTTTAAGGTAACTCTAAACAGCGTTTGAATACCCCGATCTGGACTTTCATTTTTATATTTTGCCTTTAGTGCTTCTTTCTTATCTATTTCTTTTTCAGCTTTTTTCTCTTTTATAAGTTTACGCAGATTCTTATCCTTCTTAGGTTGCCAGTTTTCCTTAGCATATTCCGTGTAATAACGATGCTCTGTACGAAACATTTTTATGTTCGTTTCTATCCACTCCTTTTGAGTGTAGTCAGCAATGTCCAATAGGTTTAGTTCTTCACGTAACAATTCTGACGTTTCTAAATAGCTTTTTTGTGCAAAATGGGATGCATCTGCATCTCGTATTATTTTTTCTTGAATACTAGTAGGTTCAGCAAACCGGGCTGTTGCCATTATACATTCACATACTTTTTCTGTCATTTTAGAGTCGTAACCTGCTTTGGATAGAAATTCCTTTGCTATTGTACAACTTCGCTCTTCATGTTTCTCACTTCCCTTAGTATAGCCTGTGTCATGTAACCACGCAGCAAGCTCAATGGCTTCATTTTCCTGTGCATCTAAGCTGTTTGCGTTCAGTAATTCTTTAGTACTTTTGACCACACGTTGTGTATGTCTTAAATTATGGTACAAATAGTCCTCGTTTAATTCTTTGGACAATAATTCTACCACAAAATGTTTAGTTTCCTCTAAGATATCGGACATACAAAAATATTAGGTTAGCAAATTACGAAAATTTAGATTCAGGCAGATTCATATGAAAAAATATTACGCTCTTATTATCATTCTTCTATTCATAACTGGCTGTGCAACATATAAAACCAAATATGCTGATGAAAAAGGTGCAAAAGATATCATATCAAATAAAGAGATTACACACACCTTCTACCTCATAGGGGATGCGGGTGTTTCTCCAATTGGAGAAATGAATTCTGCGCTTAAAATTTTCAAGAATAAACTAGATAAGGCATCCAAAAATAGTACTGCTATTTTTCTAGGAGATAATATATATCCTGCAGGACTACCAGACCCAAAAGATTCTACGGCGGCATATCGGGTGGCTAAAAATCATTTGGATGCGCAATTGAAAACCTTAGAGAATTTTAAAGGAAAACCGCTATTCATTCCAGGAAATCACGATTGGTACAACGAAGGCTTAGTGGGATTGGAACGACAGGAAAAGTATATTGAAAAGATGTTAGGGGATAAAGAGGCCTTTCAACCTGAGAACGGTTGCCCAATAGAAGTACTAGATATTGACGATAAGTTAGCTGTAATTGTTATTGACACGCAGTGGTATTTGACCAATTGGGATAAACATCCAAACATTAATGATAAATGTGAGATAAAAAGTAAAGAACGATTTTTTTTAGAGCTGGAAGATGTAATCAAGGATAATAGGCAAAAAACAACTTTGATTGCTATGCATCATCCCATGACGAGTTATGGTCCCCATGGAGGTCAATTTTCATTAAAGCAGCAGTTTTATCCTAAAAAATTACCGGTTCCGGTTCCTGTGTTAGGAACATTTATAAATGTGCTCAGAAGAACTTCTGGAGCATCTAATGCAGATTTACAAAATAAACGGTATCGGAATCTTGTAAAACGCGTTACCACCTTAGCCCAGTATTCCGAAAAGGTCATTTTTGCTTCTGGTCACGAACATACCTTACAATACATTATAGAGAACAATATACCGCAAATCGTGAGCGGGTCTGGAGCCAAAAAAGGAGTTACAAGGCTGCTAAACGGGAGTCAGTTTTCTACCGGACATATGGGTTATGCTACCTTAGAGGTATATGCTGATGGGTCTTCTAGAGTCCGTTTTTACGGGGTTGGAGCTAATGAGGAGGAGTCGTTTTTATATACCGCCAAGGTACTACCGGAAGATGAGCCCATAACCACCAACGTATACGAAGATAACTTTCCAAAAACCGTAGAAGCTGCTATTTATTCTGATGATGAGTTGGATAAAAGTGAATTTTTTAAATGGGTTTGGGGAGATCGCTACAGAAAATTTTATGGGACCAAGGTAGCTGCACCAACCGTGCGATTGGATACTTTGTTCGGTGGTCTGGTGCCTGTTAAAAAAGGAGGTGGACACCAGTCCAAATCACTCCGTCTTAGAGATAAGAACGGTAAAGAATATGTAATGAGGGCCTTGCGCAAAAGTGCGGAGTTGTACCTGCAATCCATGGCGTTCCAAGATCAATATGTGCTGGATGATCTTAAGGACACCTTTACCCAAGAAATTTTGGAAGATTTTTATACCGGAGCGCACCCATATGGTCCTTTTGCAATTGGAAAGTTGTCTGATGCCGTGGGGATTTACCATACAAATCCTGTTTTATATTACATTCCAAAACAAAAGACCTTAGGTAGCTATAATGATATATTTGGTGATGAACTTTATATGATCGAAGAACATGCCGGAGACGGTCATGGAGACTTGGCCAGTTTTGGCTACTCTAATGATTTGAAGAGTACCAATAGTATGTTGGAAGATTTAAGGGATGATGAAAAGTATACTGTAGATACCCAAGCATATGTGCGTACACGACTTTTTGATATGGTTATTGGAGATTGGGACAGGCATGTGGATCAATGGCGTTGGGCAGAATTTAAGGAAGGAAAAAAGATAGTTTACCGGCCTGTGCCGCGAGATAGAGATATGGCTTTTTCTAAAATGGGAGACGGCGCACTCATGGGAATTGCGACCAGAACCATACCGGGTTTACGATTAATGGAAGGTTTTAATTCTGAAATAAGAAACGTTAAAGGCTTTAATTCTTCACCCAAAACATATGTATTGGATTTGGCCTTACTAGCAGAGACTACA
>CALHVP010000134.1 GCA_938038975.1 uncultured Maribacter sp.
CTTTTTAGTAGCATACACTTTTTTAAGTGCATTCATAAAAGCATCATATTGACCATCTCCTTGTGCATTTGCCTCAAACGATTCTCCTTCAATATCCATAGAAAGGGTAGTGGAGGGCATGAGACCCTTGGCATGCGTTAAAACATATGATTTTACAAATACCTTTTGGTGATGCGTGTCTGAATCTAGTACATCTGAAATAATAAAAGGTAAATCATCTTTTGTAACACGTTCCTTTTTATCTCCTAGTTCAATAATACGTTGGGTAACTTTTTTAAGTTCATCATCATTTAGCGTTAGTCCTAACTCCTGTAAATTCTTTTGAATGTTAGCTTTCCCAGACATTTTCCCTAAGGCGTACTTACGTTTTCTACCAAAACGTTCAGGCATTAAGTCACTAAAATATAAATTGTTTTTGCTGTCGCCATCAGCATGAATACCAGCGGTTTGTGTAAATACGTTATCTCCAACAATAGGCTTGTTTGCAGGAATGGCTAATCCTGTAAAGGCAGATACTAATTTGCTTACCTTAAATAAAGAAGTCTCATTTACACTAATTTCAACTTCTGGCAAAAAATCTTTTAGTACTGCTACAGCACTCGCCATTGGAGCATTTCCTGCTCGTTCTCCCATTCCGTTTACCGTTAAATGTAAACCATGGCACCCTCCTTTAACAGCCTCCATAACATTTGCGACACCAAGGTCATAGTCATTGTGTCCATGAAAATCAAAGTGATGCTTAGGATAGCGTTGTGTTATTTCATTTATATATTCAAAGGTTTCCGTATGTGTAAGGATACCTAAGGTATCAGGTAAAAGAATTCTTTTAATTGGTTGGGTAGCTAAAAAATCTAAAAATTCAAATACATATGCTTTTGAATTGCGCATTCCATTGCTCCAATCTTCTAGATATACATTATTGATAATACCTTTAGCTTCTGCCGCTGCAAAAACCTGAGCGATTTCTGCAAAATGTTGTTTGGGTGTTTTTTTTAGTTGATGCTCTAGGTGATTTAAGGATCCTTTCGTAAGTAGATTTTGTGATTTTGCTCCGGCTTTTTCCATCCATTTTAATGAAATACCGCCATCAACAAAGGTTAATACCTCTATCTTATCTAGATAGTTTTTTTCTTTTGCCCAGTCTGTAATTTGCTGAACAGCCAGCAACTCACCTTCAGATACTCTGGCAGATGCAACTTCAATACGGTCTACTTGCAGCTCTTCTAACAATAGTTTAGCCAATGTAAGCTTCTCAGATGCTGAAAATGATACGCCTGAAGTTTGTTCGCCATCCCTTAGGGTGGTATCCATTATTTCTAAGTAGCGTTTTTTCATTTCGTTTAGTACCGAATAGAAGGTTTTGGTGTTTAATTGAGTTGATTAAAATGTCAAGAGAATGATTAACTATCCTACTAGCTTCATTATGCCATGAAGACTAACATTCGGATTCATTAAGATATAACTCCCTATATAGGTCTCGTTTTGGCGAATTCTTGAATATTAGTTTTAATATTCAATAGGTAATCGATATCATCAAAGCCATTAGTCATGTTGTTTTTCTTATACTCGTTGATATCAAAAGATTCGCTTTCTCCTGTTGCTATCATCGTTATTTTTTGAGTACTAAGGTCTACTTCAAATGCAGTGTTTTCATCAGCATCGATAGCATCAAACATTTTTTGAAGAAAATCTGCACTAACCTGTACTGGCAATACACCAATATTTAAACAGTTACCTCTGAAGATATCTGCAAAAAAGCTAGAAACAACCACACGGAATCCATAATCATAAACAGCCCAAGCTGCATGTTCTCTAGAAGATCCAGAGCCAAAGTTTTTTCCGCCCACAAGTATTTTTCCTGTGTACTTAGAATTATTTAGAACAAAGTCTTCCTTTGGAGTGTTATCTTGATTATATCTCCAATCTCTAAACAAATTGTCGCCAAAACCTTGTCTTTCCGTTGCTTTTAAGAAACGGGCAGGTATAATTTGATCTGTATCTACATTCTCTATAGGAAGCGGTACAGCTGTTGATGTTAGGGTATTAAATTTATCGTATGCCATTAGTATAGTCGTTAGTAATTAGTGGTTAGTCATGAATTGATGACTAAGCTAAAATTTACACAGTTTCCATTTTCATTAGATCTCTCGGGTCAGTTACTTTTCCTGTGACAGCTGATGCCGCTGCAACCAAAGGACTTGCCAACAAGGTCCTTGATCCAGGTCCTTGTCTACCTTCAAAATTTCTATTGGAGGTACTTACCGCTAATTTTCCAGGAGGTACTTTATCGTCGTTCATTGCTAAACAAGCAGAACAGCCTGGTTCTCGCAGTTCAAAACCTGCTTCGTTTATTATAGCTAAGATTCCTTCCTCCTTAATTGCTGCTTCAACCTTATGAGATCCTGGAACCAACCAAGCGGTAACATTATCTGATTTCTTTCTACCCTTTACGATAGATGCAAAAGCTCTAAAATCTTCAATTCTTCCGTTAGTACAACTTCCTAAGAACACAAAATCTATAGGTTTTCCAATCATAGAATCTCCCTCATCAAATTTCATATATTGAAGAGACTTCTTATATGTTGTGGCACCACCTTGCACCATATCTGAAGTTGGAATATCTTTAGTAATACCCATTCCCATTCCAGGGTTAGTACCGTAGGTAATCATAGGCTCAATTAATGAACCATCAAAAGTAAGTTCCTTATCAAAAATCGCATCTTCGTCAGTATACAGGGTCTGCCAGAAATCCATGGCTGTATCCCACGCATCGCCTTTTGGCGCAAACTCTTTTCCTTTTACGTAATGAAATGTTTTTTCGTCAGGAGCAATCATGCCTCCTCTAGCACCCATTTCAATACTTAGATTACATACCGTCATACGACCTTCCATGGTCATATTTTTAAATACATCCCCTGCATATTCTACAAAATATCCTGTAGCGCCAGACGTCGTTAATTGAGAAATAATAAATAATGCAACATCTTTAGAAGTAACACCAAATTGTAATGCTCCAGTAACGTTAATTCGCATTCGTTTAGGCTTTGGTTGCATAATGCATTGCGTAGCCAATACCATTTCTACTTCAGAAGTTCCAATACCAAATGCAATGGCACCAAAAGCACCATGGGTAGATGTATGTGAATCTCCGCAAACAATAGTAGCTCCCGGAACGGTTATTCCATATTCTGGACCTACAACGTGTACGATTCCGTTTTTCTCATGCCCTAGTCCCCAATAGGAAATACCATGTTCATTGGCATTTTCTTCGAGCATTTTTAACTGGTTTGCAGATAGTGGATCTGCAACAGGCAAATGTTGGTTAATAGTTGGAGTGTTATGATCAGCTGTTGCAAAGGTTTTTTCTGGGTGAAGCACGCCAATGCCTCTATTTTTTAGGCCCAAAAATGCAACCGGACTCGTTACTTCATGTACCATATGTCTGTCTATGAACAGTACATCTGGTCCGTTTTCTATAGTATGGACTACATGTGAATCCCACACTTTGTCAAATAAGGTTTTTGTTTTACTCATAATCTTAGTCATCTAAGAAAACAAAGCTAGCAAAATAAGGGGTTTTTGTGAAATTGACAGG
>CALHVP010000135.1 GCA_938038975.1 uncultured Maribacter sp.
TGCTATTCTTATAAATGATACAGAAGAGAGTTCTACAGCATGGGATATCTGTATGGCACTAAAGGAAAACGGTCTTTTGGCTAAGCCTACTCATGGTAATATTATACGATTTGCTCCTCCTTTGGTAATGACTAGAGAGCAGCTATTAGAATGTGTTGCCATTATTAAAACAACATTACTAAGTTTTAAAAAATAGTCAACCTTTTTAAATATAAAAAGTCCCGTTTCATTTGTTTGAAACGGGACTTTTTTAATCCCTCATTGAGGGTTTAATTCCCTTAGGCTCGCCTCCTAAGATATTAAGTATTTTTAGACACATACTTCGTACCCTTGGATTGAGGTTTTTGATTTATAAATAGTTACTGAAAACCTCCCTCAGAAGCCGCGGCAAAAAGGAAAGCCCCTATAGCACCAATATAGATAATACCAAAAATGAGATACAGGGCGGCTATCGCTAAACCTATATAGGATAGTATACGTCCTGTTTTTACATTTTCAAATCCACTGTAATTTGTGCTATCCAATTCGTATAGTCTTTCTGCTTTTTTAGCACTACTGAGGCCAATAAAACTAAATACCGCACCGAAAGGACCGCAACATAAAACGGTTAATACAATAGATAATATCCCAAATGTTAAGGCATTGCTAGCGCCTGGTAGTGGTTGATTCATCTATTTTTATTCTGTAGGTATACCAAATTGCTCTAGCATTTCTTGGTTTTGTTCCATGTAAGCATCCCATCCACCCATTGACATTATAGAGTAGATACTCCAAAGTAATGTTATAACGCCAATTACTAAGCCAATTATAGCTATTGTTTTGACTGTTTTTAAGCTATTTCCATTAGAATAATCTTCTGGATTTTCACTGTACAGTTTAGTGTCTTTATTTACTAAGAACAAAGCAATTCCAGAAAGTAATATTCCTCCAATTCCTACGCTGAAGCAGCAGCATAAAAACGAAACAATACTTAGGACCATTGCTATTGTAACATTAGGTAATTTTTGTTGTTCCATAATTTTAGTTGTTTAAATAAATTTTAAAATATAATTGATTAATATAAATGCTACGGTACTTATCATAAGTACATTGGTTATTCTATTCGCTTGTTTAATCGTATAGTATTTGCTAATAATAAGAAAGCCAAATAAAAATAGCATAGGGTAAATAGCTGGGTACATTTCAAAAGCAGCTGAAAACTCTCCTTTTAGAAGAAAAATAATAGCCCTTTGTATACCGCATCCGGGACAGTCAAAACCCCATAGCTTCTTTGTAAAGCAAGGAAGCATGTAGTTTTCTATTCCTAAAAAAAAAGTAGTAATAAGGGTATGCATTTTAGTTTAACGTTCAAAAACGAAAATTACTACTATTTTTGGGGAATCAAAATAAAATAATGGCTGTTTTTAAAGTTGGTGATAAAGTAGAGGCTATAGATGACCTAATTAGTGGCATAGTTACGTCTATAATAGGGAATTCTATATCTGTGCTTTGTGATGATGGATTTACGATTGATTTTGAAGTAAAGGAGCTTGTAGTCATTACCGGAAGTATTCAGGTAAGTAATTACGAGGTAGCTCAGGTTAAAAAAGAAAAAGAACTGCCCAAAAAGCGTAAGCCATTAAGCAGCAAGCCTAAAGAAAGAAATCTACCAAAAATGGAAGTGGATTTACATATTAATCAACTTATTAAAAATTCAAAAGGTCTTGGTAATTATGAAATGTTGAACTTACAATTAGAAACTGCAAAAAGACAATTGGAATTCGCTATGTCTAAGCGTATTCAAAAAGTAGTTTTTATTCATGGGGTTGGTGAAGGCGTACTCAAGGAGGAACTGCGGTATTTATTTAATAAATACGATAATGTAAAGCACTACGATGCGGATTATCAAAAATATGGACTTGGTGCTACCGAAATTTATATATATCAAAATGTTTGATATATTTTTATAATTGAGTAGTTACAGTACCAAATTCAGAAATTTGTAAATCGGTTATTCTACTTCCATCACTAGTGATAAAAGAAATTTCACTCAATTGTATTAAATGACTAAAGGTCTCAGCATCTGTAGTTGTAGTAGTTATGAAAACAGTGCCATCTTCTGCTGTAACTTCTTCTGTAACTGTAGGTGAAATAGGAGGCACGTCATCACAAAAATAATCCGAAGATACATCGTCGGTAAATATGCGGTATGTTAATTTTGTAGTTGAAGAAATTTCTTGTGCTATAATTTCTGTTGATACTTCATTTTTAAAGGTACCACTTGGTAATTCTAAAATAAGGGCCTCGTCTCCATTTATTTTAAAAAGAACGCTTTCTGTGCTGGTAGAAACTGCATCACAAGTTTGAGGGGTTTCTATACTGTCAAAATCAACTGCATCAATCGCTAGATCTCCATCGTCACAGGAAAGGAAGATGCTTAATACTATTAGGCTAACTACATTTTTCATAAATCAAATTTAGTGCAAAAATTAGATAAAGAAGTAGAGGTTTAAAATCATTAACAAGTAATTTAACTTTATTTGGATTATTTTTGATGTTATCAAAAAACAGTACACCAAGAATGAAAAACGTATATCTGGACAATGCCGCGACAACTAAAGTTAGAGAAGAGGTCATACTTAGGATGCAAGATGCTTTAGCTAATTCTTATGGTAACCCTTCTTCTACACATAGTTTTGGAAGAACTGCAAAAACGGCTATAGAAAGTGCCAGAAAAACGATTGCAAAGCAATTGAACGCTTTTCCCTCTGAAATTATTTTTACCTCAGGTGGAACCGAAGCGGATAATATGATTTTAAGATGTGCTGTTCGTGATCTTGAGATTACTACTATTATTACAACTAAAATAGAGCACCATGCTGTTCTACACACGGTTGAAGAACTAAATGAAAAAGGATTAGTACATCTGCACTTTGTAGATTTAGACGCTGATGGGAATCCTAAAATGGATCATTTAAAGTCATTACTAACTGCCGATGATTCTAAAAAATTGGTTAGCATCATGCATGTAAATAATGAGATTGGTAATAAGGTTGATATTCATGCCATTTCTGTGCTAGTGAAAGAACACGGTGCTTGGATACATTCGGATACGGTGCAATCAATTGGACATTATCCTTGGGACGTAAAAGAAACACCAGTAGATTTTATGGCTGCAGCGGCTCATAAATTTCATGGACCTAAAGGAATTGGGTTCGCCTTTATTAGAAAAAATTCGGGTATGGGATGTATGATTTCTGGTGGTTCTCAGGAAAGAGGGTTTAGAGCGGGGACAGAATCCTTTCATAACATCGTTGGTTTAGAAGAAGCATTTATTTTAGCATATGAAAACCTAGAGGGGGAGCAACAATATGTAACCGATTTAAAAACTTATTTTATTGAAAAGGTAAAAAATGAAATCCCAGAAGCAAAGTTCAATGGTCTATCTGGCGATTTGCAAAGGAGTACATATACTTTAGTCAATGTTTGTTTACCTGTACAACCTGATAAAGCGTTAATGTTATTGTTTCATTTAGATATAAAAGGAATTGCCTGTTCCAAAGGGAGTGCTTGTCAATCTGGAAGTGACAAGGGCTCTCATGTGCTTTCAGAAGTTTTAACGGAAGAAGATCAGAAAAAGCCATCATTGCGCTTCTCTTTTTCAATATATAATACAAAAGAAGAAATTGATTATACGATAGATGTTTTAAAGGAATTTACAATGTCTTAGCCTATAGAATTTAGCTTAGTGTTGTATTACTTGTTTTTACGGTCCTTTTTGCGTTCTCTCTCGTAAGGAAACTTCCTAATCGCAAGTTTCATCATTCGATCAATCAAGTCGGTAGTGTTCTTACCTGTTTTCTTGTTAATTTGTTTTTCATATTTCCACAGGAGTTTTCCAGTAGTGCCATCGCTAATTTTAACTCCAATACGGCCATAGTTTGCGTTTCCAGAAAAGTAATCTGTAATACTAAAATCTGTAGAGACACCTTTTGATAACAATACATTTAAATCTAAAGTTCCGCTAATAACACCATCTACACCCAATATCTCACTAAGTTGTTTTATCGTATAAACATCAATATTTTTATAATCAATGCCCTTCTGCGCTAAAATTGCTTTTGTGTTTTTAGTATTCTGAAATTCTACTGGCAGTTTTTTCTTTTTACTTCTTTTGGAAAAATAAGTTTCAAAAGCATTCTGTACTGCATAGCCTTCTTTTTCCTCTAGAATTTTTAAATCTTCTGGTGTCATTTTGTTCTTTAAATCCAGATTTGCCAGAAATGGTAAAATCGCAAGGGTAGTATGGTTGTCGCTTAGTTCATCAAAATTTGGACTTTCGTATATGTTCTTTTGGGCATTAATGGTAAACGAGATGGAGAAAAGTAATAAAAATAAAATTTTATACATAGTGTTCTTTTATAGTCGCATTTGTAACCTTAGATTAAATACTCTAGAGGTTAGGAAATTGGGTACTGCAAATTGGTTCTTACTATCTACATCTCTAACCCAAGTATTAGTAATAGAATTTTGATTGTTAAAGAGATTAAAAATTTCAAACCCAATACTCAATTCTTTAAAGTTCTGTAGCCAGTGACCAGTGTTGTATGTTTTGTTCTTGTCTACAAAAATATATGAAATTCCTAAATCTGCACGTTTATAATCTCTTAATCTATTCTGAAAAATATATGGATCAGCATAGCTAGGAGATCCTCCAGGCACTCCTGTACTGTAAACTAAGTTCAAATACATTTTTAAATCTGGAATGTTGGGAATATAGTCCTGAAATAGTATTGCCATTTTTACACGCTGGTCTGATGGTCTTGAAATATAACCACGATCGTTTCTATTTTCCTCTGTCTTTAAATACCCTAGGCTAATCCAAGATTCTGTACCTGGCACAAAAGCACCATTTAATCTCATTTCTGCTCCATAAACGTAGGCAATAGCATCATTGGTAGCTGAATATCGTATTCTCACATCCTCTATAGTGTAAGGGTTTACGTTAGTTAGTTTTTTGTAATAGGCTTCGCTTATTAGCGTAAATGGGCGTTCCCAAAGTAAAAAACTATATTCATTACCTCCAACGATATGAATAGACTTTTGGGCTTTTACATTGGGTCTTATCGTACCTATGCTATCTCTTAATTCTCTGTAAAATGGAGGCTGGTGATAAACTCCTCCAGATAGACGAAAGAGCATATCTTTTTCCCAATTAGGTTTAATGGAGAATTGTGCTCTGGGACTCACTACAGTTTGGGATACCTTTTTCACATCCGTTCCACTAACTGTCCAGTGTTGTGAACGTATTCCTATGTTATAATATACGTCATGATTTTTCCATTTGGTCTGTTTTCCAATCTGAAAAAATCCAGAAAATCGATTTGTTTTTACAAAATTGGTAGCATTAAGACTTTCAAAAGCTTCTAGAGGAGCATTGAAAGGTTCTTCTGGTTGGTTGTTTATAAAATCGGTCCGTGGAGGACGAATTGAAAAACCTGCAGAATCAATAAATTCTGATTCTCTAAGTTGATCACGGATATCCTCATGAGTATACTTGAACCCCCATTCCAAGACCACATCTTTTTGTTTGTGAATTCCTCTATGCTTTATATTGAAAATTAGTGCATCCAAATCGTTTCTAGTCCGATTAAATTGAGAGCCTATTCCTCTTGGGTTTACAATTTCTCCCAAATTTTCACTACCCAAATTAGCATCAACCTCTCCAAGTTGGTATGCTGCATTTACATCAGAAGATTCTTCTTCTGTGGTATGGTAGAGTGATGTGATTAGTTTTAGTGTTGTATTGTCATTTAAGGTGTAATTGCCCTTAAGAGCACCCAAAGCAGTGGCATATCGGTTAATTTCTTTTCCTTCATAGAAGACGGTTAATGCCCTAGGGTCAGACAATGTCCCGAAATTGGTTTGGCGGGTCAATGGTTCATTCACATAACTGTTAACAGAGAGGTTACCTAAAAAATTCAAATTAAATTTATTTGAAAAACGATAGGTTACATAACTTTGAGCATCTGTAAAGGCAGGATTAAAATTACTTTGAGTTTGTTGACTATTTACAAGTAAGGCATTATTCCTATAGCGCAGTCCACTTATACTACTTAATTTATTGTTTTTAGAACGAGTTTCTACGGTTGCACTCGCTCCTAAAAAACTGAAATCACCTTGTACTGAAAAGGTGTTGGGTATTTTGTAAACAATATCTAATACAGATGAAAGCTTGTCCCCATACTTTGCTTGGAAACCACCAGGCGAAAATTTTACATCTTGTACCATATTACTGTTTACAAAACTTAAACCTTCTTGTTGCCCAGACCGTATTAAAAACGGACGATACACTTCAATTTCATTCACATAAACTAAATTTTCATCAAAATTTCCACCTCTAACGGAGTATTGTGTACTAAGCTCATTATTGGAACTTACCCCTGGTAGCAGTTTAAGTATATTTTCTACCCCTGCGTTTGCTCCAGGAATTTTCTTTAACTGTTCTGTTTTTATAACGGTAATCCCAGTAACTTCTTTTCTTCCTCTTGGAGATACAGTTACACCAGCAACTTGAACAACGTTTACCAGTAGTACAGGGCTAAATTCAAAAGTTTCATTCGTGGATAGCAGTAGTTTTTCTAAAGTAAGATCTTTGTGGCCTAAATGAGAAAATACTATTTGAGTTTCTGTATCTGCTGTAATATTTAAAATATAAAAGCCGTTTAGGTCTGTTGATGTACCTAACTTACCTGCGAAGATGTTTACGTCTGCTAATGGTGTGCTATTTTCATCGAGGACAATTCCCGTAATGGTAGCGGTTTGCGCGTAGCTTGTAAACTGGCACAGTAGAAAAAGAGTAAAAAAGGCGTTGCAAAATTTCAAAAATTTTATTTTCTAAAAAATGTGGTGGTCAATGTGTTTTTGTTACCTACATTATCGGTAACGGTAACTTTAAGAACACATTGCTTCTTATTTAATATCTTATCGTCAAAATTATAAGTAATTGTATTCAGTTTAGGTTCGTATTCCATTAATATCCATTCCCCATTTAAAGTTACAGAATACGTATCTATACCGCTTAGGTCATCTGAAATAGACAGACTTAAATAACTGTAATTATTTAGCCACTGTTTTTCTTTAAAGTTTTTAGTTCGGATTTTTGGTGCGATGCTATCTTTTGCTAGGGTATAGGTTCCTAAATTTCTAGTTCTTGTAGTAAAGGTACCAGACCTCTTATAAGTGCTAGTGTAGCTAGCTCTCAGCTTTTGGTCTAACCTAGCTATAAATAGTTGTTTTTGTTCTTCTTTGCTATATTTGGTTGCATCAAACGTAATGGTGAAATTACGATGAGCAGGAACCGTGTTGCGGTGAATGGTTACAGTGTCTTTTCCTTTTGTTAAATCGATATAAAAATCGGTGTAAAACGTATTTGCCGGAAAATATACCTTAGCATCACCAAGGTCAAAATTATTTGGTTTTTTTGCTATAACATACTGGTCTGTTTTAGTTGTGGTTTTCGGCAACTTTACTTCCTCTTTTTTACCTTCAACTGGTATGGTTAGCGATACTTCATTTCCTTTTAAATCTTTTAGTTGTAATAGGATGTTATAGCTAAGACCTTCTCTTATTTCAATTTCTCCGTTGTTGTATAGTGTACTATAAATGCTGAGGTTATTCCCTGGGGTTTTAAAACATTGCTGAATGCGTTGTCTATATTTCCCAAAATAATCATAATCAATTAAGGTATTTATATATCTCGTCTCTCCAAAGGAAAAAGATTCAAAATCATAAGCAGTATAGGTTTTACTATTCACTTTAAGAGCAACGGAGTATACGCCATTTTTATTTGCTGCCATATCTTGGCGATCGTACCCTACAAAACCAATACCAATTTTTCCGCTTGCATGTATCTTATCTGCAAGTAAGCTACCATCGCTTTGCCTTGTGAAGTTTACTTGGATACGCTCTGCACTTTTATTTACTTGTGATTTTTTAGAAAGTGGATAAACAAATAATTTTTCTAAAATAGGATTTGTTGCATCAGCTACATCAATCCCATATAACAAAGGATTAGTAGGTTTTTCAGAAATGCTACTTCGTATTTCAAAATGTAAATGAGGACCAGATGAGCCACCGGTGTTGCCACTGTAGGCAATGATTTCACCTTTATCTATTTTTAATTCGCCGTAATCTGGAAAAACTTCAACTTCATAAGATTTTTTCTTATACTGTATTTCTTTTATGTACGCTTCTATCTTGGGAGAGAATTTTTGTAAATGGCCATATACGGAAGTATAGCCATTAGGATGCGCTACATATAACACTTTGCCATAACCCCATAAGGCTACTTTTATGCGTGTTATAGTGCCATCACCTATGCCATAAACTGGCAAACCTTGACGCTGTTGCGTCTTTATATCTATACCAGAATGAAAGTGATTGGATCTTAACTCTCCAAAAGTACCCGCTAATATAACAGGAATGTCTAGCGGTGACCTAAAAGCCTGGGTAGGATAATTTTCTTGGGCAATAACAGGAATAATAAATAAGAGTATTAGTCCAGCAGTAAAATTCTTCATAAGAGCTATAAGTTGTTACGAAATTAAATAAACCATTACAATTGAAGAAAGGTTTATAAGATTTGTATGGAAGCCTTTTCTTAATAGGGTTTTAAAGGGTTCGTAAAATACTTAAAAGATTATTTGTAAAAAGTATTGCTAAGTCTACCTGCGAATGTTAACTTTGTGTAAATAGCATCGAATTTTTTGTATGAGCGAATTAGTACAAATCGTTGACTCCTTAGAAAATAGAATTAGCAAATTGTTGCACAAGCTGGAAGTTTTGCGCAATGCTAATGCAGATTTAGAGAATAAATTGAATTCACTTGAATCTGTTCAGCAAAAATCTGATAAGTCTGTTTCTGATTGGGAGGAAAAATATAACTCGCTTAAACTTGCGAATTCAATGCTTGGCAGTAACACAAACAAAACCGAAGCTAAGCTTAAAATAAATACGTTAATAAGAGAGTTGGACCATTGTATCACCCAACTATCTGAATAATGTTTCAATAAGTATGTCAGATAAGCTCAAAATAAAGCTTTCCATTGCAGATAGGGTATATCCTTTGACGATAGACCCAAGTCAAGAAGAGGGTTTAAGAAAAGCAGCCAAAAATATAGATGAATTGGCTAAGAAATTTGAGAAGAACTATGCTGTTAGAGATAAACAAGATGTACTTGCCATGTGCGCATTACAGTTTGCCTCTAAAATAGAACAGAAAGGCATAGAACAGACAGCTGGTACCAAAGAGGCCGAAGAACGCCTAAAAGCGTTGAGCGATTTGGTACAATCAAAGCTAACTTCAATATGAACACGTTCTTTAAAATAAACTAAAGTTACTGCCCACATTGGTAATACCTTTTGTCAAACTCAACACTTATTTTTTTAAAAAGGGTGAGTTTAGATTGTAAAAGCAAGCCTTACTTGTATAAGGATCCTTGAGCAGTCTGTTAGCCCTAAACCTGATTACCGGAGTTTGTACAAAACTTCTCCAATGTGGGCTTTTTTTTAAATATAAATAGATATGGATTATACAATGATTTTGATAGCTGGCATCGTAGGACTAGCAATCGGTTTTACAATAGCTAAGTTTTTGGAAAAGGGGAAAGCCTCCAAGACCATTGCTAATGCAAAAAAAGAGGCGCAACAGCTTCTTAAAGAAGCGAAGATAGATGGGGAGAGTATTAAGAAAGATAAAATTTTACAAGCGAAGGAAAAGTTTCTAGAATTAAAGTCAGAACATGAAAAAGTAATCATTGGTAAGGATAGAAAAATCAGTGAGGCTGAAAAAAGAACTAGAGATAAAGAATCACAAATAAGCAGTGAGTTGGCTAAAGGTAAAAAGCTGAACACAGATTTAGAGCAAAAGTTAAAAGAAGTAGAACACAGAAGAGAGTTTTTTGAGAAAAAGCAATCGGAGGTTGAAAAGCTTCATAATAGTCAGGTGCAGCAATTAGAAGTGATATCCGGACTTTCTGCAGATGATGCTAAAACTGAATTAATAGAAAGTTTACGAGAGACTGCTAAGTCTGATGCAATGGGGTATATTCAAACCACTGTTGAGGAAGCTAAATTAACTGCACAGCAAGAAGCCCGTAAAATTGTTATTAATACCATACAACGTATAGGAACAGAAGAAGCAGTTGAAAACTGCGTTTCTGTTTTTAATATTGAATCTGATGATGTGAAAGGTCGCATTATTGGTAGAGAAGGAAGAAATATTAGAGCTTTGGAAGCAGCTACTGGTGTAGAAATTATTGTTGATGATACTCCAGAAGCGATTATACTTTCTTGCTTTGATTCTGTTAGAAGAGAAGTAGCTCGTTTATCATTACACAAATTAGTTACAGATGGGAGAATTCACCCAGCTCGTATTGAGGAAATTGTAAAGAAGACTGAGAAACAAATAGAGGCCGAAATTATAGATATTGGAAAACGTACAATCATTGATCTTGGGATTCACGGATTGCATCCAGAATTAATAAAAGCTGTTGGTAGAATGAAGTATCGTTCTTCCTATGGTCAAAACCTATTGCAACACTCTAGAGAAGTTGCTAAGTTATGTGGCGTAATGGCTTCTGAATTAGGTTTAAACCCTAAAGTAGCAAAACGTGCAGGTTTATTACATGATATTGGAAAGGTTCCAAATACAGAGGCTGAGGTAGAAACACCACATGCAATTTTAGGAATGCAATGGGCAGAAAAATATGGAGAAAAACCAGACGTGTGTAATGCCATTGGGGCTCACCATGATGAGATAGAAATGAAAACACTAATTTCTCCAATCGTTCAGGTTTGTGATGCTATTAGTGGAGCTAGACCAGGAGCAAGAAGGCAAGTTTTAGATTCTTATATTCAGCGTTTAAAGGATTTAGAGGAGATTGCATTTGGTTTTGGAGGTGTGCAAAAAGCATATGCCATACAAGCGGGTAGAGAGCTTAGAGTGATTGTAGAAAGCGAGAAGGTAAGTGATGAAAAGGCATCGCAATTGTCTTTTGAAATATCTCAAAAAATACAAACAGATATGACGTATCCAGGTCAAGTTAAAGTAACAGTAATCCGCGAAACAAGAGCGGTTAACGTTGCAAAATAGAAAGGATAATCAATTCAGAATAATGAAAAATGAGCCGCTTTTAGCGGTTCATTTTTAGTTTAAAGACTTTACCCAATTGGCTAAATCAATTTCTTCTGCTATGGTTAATTGATTTTTTTTCCTTTTGGCATTTTTCTTTTTATGAATACTTGATTATTAATTTCAAATTTCAAGCTGTCCATATTAGATATGGTAAATATGTCAACTCGTCTTTTAGTTGCATGGCAGGTATTGCATTTTTTTTTTAAAACAATAAATGCTTTTTGTTTCAATGACGTTTGTTGCTCATCTATATTTTGAAGCTCTAGTTTGGTTAGATTAGTAGATAAAGAACTAACTAGACTTGCTAACACAAAAAATATGAGGTACTTCATTTTTTAGAACTAGATTACAAAAGATAGCATTTTCTGTTTAAAGAACAAAGAAGTCTTTAAGCCCTGTAAGGATGCTTTGAACTGCATAGGATGCAAGAATAAGACCCATAATTTTACTTATTACGGTTATACCATAAGCGCCTATTTTCTCTTGAACGTAGTTCGCTGCTAGTAATAATAAACTGGTCATTGCTACCACTACTAAAACCAAAATAGTTGTTAAGGCTTGTTGCTCAATCGAGTAAATGTGATTATCTGTCATTAATACAACAGCCATTATAGCTCCAGGAGAAGCAATAGATGGAATAGCAACGGGGAATATAGTTACATGCTTATAATCTGTGATCAAATGTTTTTCAGACGCTGGTTTCCCATCCCCAAAAATCATCGTAAGGGCAAATAAAAAGAGAATAACTCCGCCTGAAATCTGGAATGCATCCAATGAGATATCCATTCCTTCTAGAATAAGCTGCCCAATAACTATAAAGAATAATAGGATAAAAAACGCTACACCTGATGCTCTAAAAGCTATTTTACGCTTATGTGCCTTATCAAAATTTTTGGTAGCCTCTAGGTATACAGGAACAGTGCCAATAGGGTCAATAACCGCTATTAAAAACAACAGAGAAGTTATAATTTCTGTCATTTTATACGTTTGCCGTGAGTCATAAATGAAAGACCTTGTTGACCATAGGTAGAAATCATGACAGCTTCAAAAATAGGTTCTGAAGTACGTACTGTTGTTGCCCATTCAAATATAAAGTTGGCCCCAGTGCCGCCTTTCTTGTCTACTTCCGCAATTACTATTTCTAAGGTTTCCATTTGCTTGAGCGCAATGGGTTCTTTAACATAACTATGTATTAGATTTCCTCCTGTATCATAATAATTAGCCTTAAGCAAATGAATGGAGTCCAGTTCGCTTGTATTTCTAATACTTACAGTGGCGGTTAAATCTAACGCCGTATGCTCGGTATAACTGTAAATTTGTGAGTAAACAGATAAGTATGTTTTCCCATAGTTTAGTGAATCTGATAACGCTAAGGATACTGTTTTTCCAGACCAGTCTAATGTTGGTAGGGGTTGTTGCTCTTTTTTTTCTGTAGTGCAGCTTTCACAAATTAAAAGCACTACAAACAATACAGATATAAATCGAAAACTATTTTTCATCTTACAGTTCTAGTAAAATATTCTAAAATACTTCTTAAGCTTCTATTCTTCCTCAGATGAAGTAGCTTCTTCTTCCTCTGCTTCTTTTTGAAGGTTATTTTTTAAAATATTCAGTTTCTTTAGTTTAGCATTCCATGAGTTTAGCGCTTCTCTGTGGCTTTCTACTTTTTTAATTACATCCTTAACGATAGGATTATCCTCAGATGCATTTGAAAAAAACTGCAGGTTGTTTTCTAACTGGAGTATTTCGTTTTTACTTTCGTCTATTTTTTTACGTATAAAACTACGTTCGTTTTGTATCGCTCGCTCCTGATTGTTATCGTCTTTTAGCTGTTGTATCTTATTGCCGTATATTAATAATTCAGATTCTTGACGACTAATATCTAGCTTGTTAAATAAAGCATCTATTGTTTTATTGAACTTTTGATTTATGTTCTTTTGCTTAAACGGAACGTGTCCAAACTTTTTCCAATCCAGAATAAAGGATTTTATACTTGCTAAATCATCCTCTTTTTTGCCACTTACGGTAAAACCTTTTAAGTGTTCCATTATGGCTTCTTTGCCTTTTAGGTTTTCTGCCTCTTCCTGGTTTGCTACATTCTTTAAAGCATGTAATCTATCAAAATAATGGTTGCAGGCTGCTTTAAATTCTTTCCACAGTTTGTCTGAAAACTTACGAGGTACATGTCCAATTTGCTTCCATTCGTTTTGAATTCGTTTTAATTCGGACGTAGCCATATCAAAATCTTCAGTATCCTTTAGTGAAACAGCAATTGCTAGCAAAGCTCTTTTCTTGTCTAAATTATCCTGTTGGTCTTTTTTAAGATTTTTATAAAAGGCGTTTTTATTTTTGTTGAAATCACGTACTGCATTTTTAAATGCACTCCAAGTAGCTTCATTATCTTTTTGCGGTACTTTACCTGCTTTGAAAAATGATTCTCTTAGCTCTTCTAGTTGTTTAATTTGCTTTTGTAACGTTCCGTGGTTACTTGAAACATTTTCAGATAAGGTAGCTATTTCACTAATAAGCTTCTTTTTGAGTTCAAGATTTTGTTCATGGATTTTATCTTGGTCTTTAAAATAATCCTGTCTTCTACCATGTATAGTTTTGGTAGCCTTACTAAAACGTTCCCATATTTCTTCTCTGTGTTCCTTGCCTACAGGACCAATATCTTCTTTCCAAATTTTATGAAGTACTTGTAACTCTCTAAACGCTCTATTTAAATCTGGTTCTACAGCTAACGATTCCGCGCGCTTAACAATCTTCTGTTTTTCTTCTAGATTATGTTTAAAATCTAAATCTCGTAATTCTCTGTTAAGATGAAGAAAATCATAAAATATCTCTATGTGGTGCTGGTATGTTTTCCAAACATTGTTGTAATCTGATCTTGGTATAGATCCAGCAGTTTTCCATTTTTCTTGGATATCCTTAAAGCTATTATACGTGGTGTTAATATCTTCTTCAACATTTACCAATGCCTTTAAGTTTTCAATTAACTCTAAACGATAAGCTAAATTTTCTTTGTGGCTTTTTTCAAGACTTTTATAATGCTGATTTCTTATTTCTCTGTACTCGTTGTAAACTTCATTAAACTGTCTTTTGGTAACTGAGTTAAATTGAAAATCTATTTCATTACCACCATTGGCTATAAAATCCTCTTTTTTCTGATCTACAAATTCTTGAAATTTTAAATTGAATTCGTCTTTTATGCCATCAACATGTTTTTTTATGGCTTGTACTTTTTCATTTTTCACAAGTCGTTGGAGTTCTCCAACTAAATTTTCCATTGACATGGAGTGGTAATCTAATACCTGAATTTCGTGTCTTTTTTCCGTATGAGAATCTTCTGCGTCCTCTGCATTATTTTCGTCTATTTCCTCTAAAGCATTGTCTTCGGAATTTGGTTGCTTTGAATCCTCTATTGTCTTTTCCTCCTTGGATTCTGTATGCTCCGTTTTCTTATCTTCATTTACAACCGCATCTTTAGACTTAATCTCACGTACTATCTTTTCTTTAGATGTTTCTGATTCGTTTTCAGATGGTGTAGCTAATTCTTCGGCAGTATTAACGTCCACTTTAGTATCCTCGGTTGTTTTCTCCAAACTGTTTTGTTCTTGCTTGGTAGTTTCCGAGTTTGTATGAGTTACCTCGTTTTCAGGTAGAATGTTTTCTTTGTCTTCAGACATTTTCTTTATATTATGTTTTTACAAGATAGTAACTACCTAAAGAACCGCAAAGAATATGCCTGTTCTTTTTATGATGAGATATCTTTGTAGCCTGTGCTAAAATTGAGAAGTGATGGCAGTTTTAATTACTAATTCATTTCTTTTGAATTCCAAATTTCCCAAGCTTTTTCTGCTTGCAGTTCTAACATGGTTAAACCATTTAATATGGTGGCACCTTGGCTTTCTCCAATTGCTAAAAAAGCTGTTTTTTTTGGGTTATAGATTAAATCAAATAATAAATGTTTTGTAGAAATAAACTCATAGGGAAGTTTTGGTTTATCTGTAATGTCTGGAAAGGTGCCAACTGGAGAGCAATTTATAATTAGGGTATGAGTTTTTATTATATTTTTGCTCAATTGTTCATAGGTATATCCGTCGTTTTTGCCAGTTCTAGAAACGAATACAAACTTGATATCCAGTCCTTGTAAAACAAACGCTATAGCCTTTGATGCTCCTCCAGTGCCAAGAATCAATGCCTTTTTGTGATGTTTCTTTAGAAATGGTTCAATTGATTTTTGGAAGCCATATGCATCTGTGTTATATCCCTTTAAGCCTGATTTTTCTATTTTTATTGTGTTTACTGCTCCAATTGCTTGTGCAGAAGAATCTAGCTCTGTTAAGTAGGGAATAATAGCTTCTTTATAGGGAATAGTTACATTTACTCCAACGAGGTCATGACTGTTTTTTATCAGTTTTTTAAATTCCGAAATGTCATCTAAGTCAAAATTTTCGTAACTATGATTAGGCATTTTTAACTCCTTGAATTTTTCAAAAAAATACCCTCTTGAAAAGGAATAGGAGATTGTTTTACCTACTAGGCCAAACCTATACTTGTATTGTTTCTTTTCTCTTTTTTCCATACCAATCTAAAAGTAATAAAACACCAATTCCGAATACGACAAAAAATAAGGCCCACCATGTTTCTGATACGTTCACATCCGGAAAAAATCGTTCGTAATTTACAATAATAGCCTTTCCATTGGAATCTACAAGTTGTTCGCCAGTTCCTGATAATTTATAAATAGTTCTTTTCCATGGCCAAACTGTGCCTAAGGATCCTGTTATAAAACCCAGAATTACAGCAGTAGTTCTATGTTTGTAATGTTTAAGTACATAGCTCAGAACATGAGATAATGTAACTAAACCTGTAGCAGAGCCTAGAGTAAAAACTATTAATATGGTAAGTATAGCTAAACGTTCAGGACTGTTTATAAAACTAAAATCACCTTGTAGTAATTCAGAAATTGTATTGTATAGGGCATTTACCGCATCTACCAATAATAATACATAATTTCCTAAGAGTATTAAAATGAATGACCCTGAGAGCCCAGGCAGGGTCATGCCAGACACGCTTATCATTCCACACACAAAAACAAAAAGTAAATTATTGTTTTCCTTAGCAGGGTTTAAAAAACTTATAGCAATACCCACACTAAGTCCAAATAAAGCGGATACAATTGTTTTCTTAGTCCAATGATTAAAGTCCTTATTTATATAGTGAATAGATCCTAATATCATACCAAAAAAAGCGGACCAAACATAAAGCTCATTATGTTCTAAAAAATAATCTAATACCTTGGAAATACTAAAGTAACTAATTAGCATTCCAAATAATAGCAGGCTTAGAAATGACCCATTTATATATCTATAAAAGCTTTTAAATCTACCGTTTAATAGAAGTTTAAATGCTTTGCCATTAATTTTTTGCAAGGAATAAATAAACTCTTCGTAAAAACCTCCTACAAAAGCAACAATACCTCCAGAAACACCTGGGACTTTATTTGCTGCACCCATGCACAATCCCTTGATAACAAGAAATACTTTATCCAGAAGGGTTCTAGGGTTGTTCATGAAATGCTGTGCTTACTTCTTAGAAGCTGTCTTTTCTAATATAAAAATAAGGGAAAAACCAATAATAGCCATTACCACAGCCAAGGCTAATTGATTATCACCAGCGTAAGAAAATGGAGTTATATTTTCATCGATAATTATTTCTTTCTTTCCAATTTTAATAATTTCAATGACATTTTTCCAAGGCCATATTTTGTTTAACGAGCCCAGTATAAATCCGGTGAGAACAGCAAGAGTCGCGTCTTTGTAGTTCGCAAACATCCATTTTAAAAGTCTAGCAAAGCTTAAAATACCAAAAATAGCTCCTAGCGCAACGGTAATTACAATTTTAAAATCTTTTTCATTTACCGCATCTAGGATTGTTTTATAAGATCCTAAAAGAACAAGGATAAAGGAGCCTGAAATTCCAGGCAATACCATTGCGCATATCGCTAAGGCTCCGGATAGGAATAAAAATGGTAGACTATCTGTGTTTGATGATGGTGGTAAAGTTGTAATATAAAATGCTGTTATAGTTCCTATGGTAAACAAAACAATGGATAGTAGCGTCCATTTAGTTATTGCTTTAGCAACAAAAATAACACTGGCCAAAACAAGACCGAAAAAAAAGGCCCAAATTGGAATCGTATGAAATTCTAGTAACCAAGTGATTAGTTTTGAGAATGATAGAATACTAATCATCATTCCTGCAAAAAGTACAACTAGAAAATTACCATTTAATTTTTTCCAAAAAGCTTTAAAACCATCATCTTTTAACGTTTTAAAAGTGCTAAGAGAAATATTATTTATAGAGGAAATAAACTCTTCGTAAATGCCTGTGACAAAAGCTATAGTACCACCAGATACGCCAGGCACCAATTCGGCAATACCCATCGCCATTCCTTTTAAAGCAATAAAAATATGCTGATTCAATTTTCTGTTTTCCATAAATAGGTGATACTGGTATTTAGATTTTTTTTGAATCGGTTAAGACCGATTTTAACCATTCTGAATCACCGAACTCGGGAAACTGGTTTTGAAAAAGATGTAGTTTTTTAGTTGTCTTGTCTAACTTTAAAGCATCTAAAAGTGCAATTCGTGCATTAATGTTATCCTTGCCTAAAAGTAAGAAACCAACACGCATATAAAGTATTTTTAAGCTTTTAGGGTAAAATTCTAAACCCTGATTAAGAATTTCAATGGCACTGTCTACATCGCCATTTCTTTGTGCAACTTTCGCCCAACTTAGCCATGTTTCTAATTCATAATTACCTAAATCTACAGATTGTTTATATGCAAAATCCGCTTGATCTAAATTTTTAAGAGCAACATGTATTTTAGCACATTTTTTCCAATAAAGAGGATTGCCGCCGTCTATGTTTAGCGCCTTGTTTACGTAGTAAAGTGCTTTGTCATAATTTTCTCCTCTGTAGTAGAAATTAGTAATGGCAAGCCAACCTTTATCTAATAATGGGTCTTCGTGAACCGTTTGGTAAAAATAATATTTCGCCATCTCATAGTTCTCCAGTTTTTCATAACACTTGCCTATCCTTAAAAATGCATGAGAAGTAGGATCTTCTATGGATATTGTTGTCTCGTAATTTTCAATAGCTTCTTGGTATTCTCCTAATTTTTCTAGCACAATGCCTTTCTCAAAATATGCGCCAATAAAAGTATCGTCAGAAATTATAGCAAAGTCAAATGCAGTCAAAGCTTCCTTATACATTCTCTTACTATAATACTGTTTCCCTAATTGGTGCCAAGCCACTTCGCAATACGGGTTATCTTCTAGATACGCATTAAGGTAAGTAATGGCTCCATCAAAATCTTCTAAATATTCAAAACAATAGATGACATTGTAAAGAGAAGAGTAATCAGCTTCGTCGAAATCTACACATTTCATAAAGCTTTTTTTTGCTAGTTTAAAATCATCCAAAAATAAATACTCCATTCCTAAAAGGGAATAAATATCTACATTGTCGGTAGAAAGATTTAATGCCTGTTGAAGAAGCATAATGGCTCCTTCATGATTATCATTTTTGGAAAGTATATTAGCTCTTTGGATATAGATTTCTTCGTTACTAGCATCTAAAGATTGTAGTTCGTCTAATAACTTTTCAGCAGCTGAAAGGTTATTTTCAAAAACCATTACTTCAACTTGTAATAACTTAAGTTCAGTAGAGTCTGGGTGTTGTTGCAATCCGATTTTAATCCCTTTTTTTGCTAACGAAATCTTACCGTTGTTCAAATAGTGGTGTATAATATCCTCAAAGTCTTCCGCATCAAAGAAATAGACATCGTCTGTCTTTAACATGGATTCAAACTTGGTAATAGGTCGATCAGGTCTTTCGCTAGATTCTAACGGCATAGAAACTTTTTGGTTATACTACTTTATTAAAAGTAAGCCTTTGCAGCTGTTTAAAGGGTTGAATAAGTGCTATATTATTAACAAATTAGTTAACAAAAAATTACTGCTTATTACTTAGAATAGAAAGTATGATATCACATCCTTTTCTAATTTCCTCTTCTGATATGGTGAGGGGAGGAGAGATACGAACTGCTTTGGGCTCAAAAAGAAGCCAGAATAGAATTAGATGCTTCGTTTTTGCTTGTAATACTAATTCATTTGCTTGATCACTATTTTCCAAAATAAGGGCAAGCATTAGCCCTTTACCTCTAATTTCTTTTATAGCAGGGTGTATAAGTAAATCTCTGAATAAGTTTTCCTTCTCTAGCGTTTGTTCTATTAATTTAGTGTGCAGCAATTCATTTAAAGTGGCTAGGGATGCGGCTGCTATGACTGGATTACCGCCAAACGTAGTGATGTGTCCTAATTTAGGTCCGTCTTGTAAGGTTTGCATAATATGCTCACTTGATGTAAATGCACCTACCGGTAAACCAGATGCCATTCCTTTTCCTATGACCAAAATATCTGGTATACATGAAAAATGTTCAAATGCAAATAGTTTTCCTGTTCTTCCAAATCCAGGCTGTATTTCATCCAATATAAGTAAAGCGCCTACTTCATCACAGCGTTTACGAACTTTTTCTAAATAGTTGTTTTTTGGTAGAATAAAACCTGCGCCACCTTGTATGGTCTCTAGAACAACACAGGCCGTTTTCTGAGTTATACGTTGAAGTTCAGATGCTATATTAAAATGAATAAACGAAACATCAGGTATTAGAGGCCTAAAAGCTCCCTTACGTTCTTCGTATCCCATAAGACTGAGGCTTCCCATTGTGTTCCCATGGTATGCATGGTGGGCTGCAATAATTTCTGTCCTACCTGTGTATCTTCTGGCTAGTTTTATAGCTCCCTCAATTGCTTCTGTTCCAGAGTTTACTAAATATGTTGTGTTTAATTGTGGTGGTAGATTGTTAGCTAAAAGTTTAGCATATGTAACTGCTGGCCCTTGCACATATTCGCCATATACCATTACATGCATATATTTTGCAGCCTGCTCTTGTATGGCAGATACTATTTTAGGGTGACAATGCCCAAGACCACATGCAGATACTCCTGCTGCAAAATCCAAATGCGCATTACCATCTACATCATAAATGTAACTTCCTTTCGCATGTGAAACTTTCATTCCCAGCGGGTATGGTGTTGTTTGAGCTTGGTATTTTAGAAAATCTGATTTCATTAGGAAAGCTACTTTACCTTTTTAGGTTTTATCACCTTTTTAGGGTCTGTTGCTTTTTTATTACCATTTGTAACTGGGTCTGTTTCGTTATGATTGCGCTCCTCTTCTTCGGCATCAATATCAATAGGGTTGTCAATACCTTTAATAACAACAAGTTTAATATTGTTGTCATCTTCATCAAAAATATCCTCTTTGGTTAGTATCCTTTCATCCCCACGCCAAATAAAACCCTTTAACAGCCTACTGTTTTCTGGAAGTTCAGTTTCTGGAAATATATCTCCATCTGGGTCCGTATAGAAAACAAGGTCTTCTATATCGCTATTCTCCATGGTGATGCTAATTTTACTGCAAATGGTTTTATCAATTCCTATGAGTTCATCATCATCGTTATACATGTAATAAATGACTTCGGTATTCTTTACTAAGTCAATTAGTTTTAGTTCATTGTCTATGAATTTACCAAACAGGTCTTTACCCTTTGCTTGGTTAAAGCCTTCCATACTTACACTATCTAAGGAAATGATAAAAGCATTGTTAATTACTTTTAGAGAATCTAATTTTTCGGTAACTAAATCAGATATCAGATGTATACTGTCGCCAGTCATTTGATTATCCACGTTCCATAAAACAGGATTTCTTATGAGTTGCGTGATACCCGTCTTTTCTTCTGAATGAATAGAATCACATTTTCCACTCAAATCTGTTTTAAAGAATTTAGCATTTCTAAAAGCTCTGGTAATGCGTTCATCCGCTTTTCCTGTAATCATTAAAGTATCCCCATGCACATAGAGCGAATCCTTTTCCTGTACTAAAATAGATACAGCTCGTTTTGTAGCAAAGAGCGAATCCTGCGCTTTATGAACTTCTGCATAATGCGCTCTAACAACACCATTATTTATAGTGTCTGTTACAGTTATATTATTTGTGGCTGATGCAAATTCACGCGCTTTATTAAAATACACGCTGTCACCTTCCATAATGCGATCATTGTAATTGATGCGTGTATTTTTAATACCATATCCGCTTTCTACTTTGGTATCGTAAAACCCACGCTCACAATATATCTTATAGGTTGCTCCAACAATTGTAGATGGCCCATACATATATGCGTTTTTAGAGGTCGTATAGTAATCTAATTGTTCTGAATCTAAAATGTACTCTGGGTTGTCTATATGGACACTATCCAAAAATTGATATTTATTTAGTTCCATAAAATACCGGCCAATTTTACTGGTTAGTACATTTGCAGAATCTATTACGGTGCCATTATCTTGGTAATATGCCTCTTGTTTTGCTCTGTCTAGCCTTAACGTATCAGTTTTAAGAGTCATATCAGAATTGGTTAATACCACTTCTCCCCAAGCTTTTGCCAGTTTAATATCGCCTATATAGTCGATTTTCTTACTGGTCATTTCTATGGAGTCTCCTTGTTTTAGTACTACATTTCCACTAGCTTCAAGTCTGTTTTCTTTTTGAAAATATACAGCTACATCACACCAGAGGTCCGCTCCTTGGTGCTCAAACTGTACTTGACGGTCATCTTTACTGAAGATTGATGCCCCTGGGTATTTTTTTTCGTTCTTGGTAAAGTTAGCACCATAAACAATATTAATTTGTTTGGGCTCCTCTGGCTTGTCTTGAGCAACAAGCATCACGGTAAAAAGCAAGGATACTATTCCTAAAATTGTCCTATACAAATTTATTTTTTTTCAAAAATAGGATTTTTAAAGGTGGCCTCTAAAAGATTGGCATTCTTTTAGGAATCTCTTACTTTATTTGTAGTGGTTTCAAGTTGGGTTTAAATTTTTTTCCAAATCCAGAATTATTGGGTTCGTACTTAAAATCAAGAGATACGTTAGTCCCCTCTTCTGGTATATCGTTTTCTTTTTTTAAAGCCCAAAAAATTCCGTTTAATGCTATTTTACGAACTTCTGGCATTTTAAAATCGAAAGGATGGCCAAGGGTGGTAAAAAATACACGCGCTTTAATTCCAGAGGTGCCAGTATAGCTTTTGGTCCATGCTACTGGGTTAGTAATTGGAAATTCATCTAATTTGCCATCCATTTGATGCTGTGATTTTAGTGATTTCCCTTCTAAAATAGGTTCGGAATCACCAAACAATTTCCAATCGCCACCATCTACATGATACAGCCAAGAATAGGCTTTGATGGAATTAAACCCATTGAGTATGGGATGTTTTTTGTCCATCTTGTAAACCTCTGTTACTGGCAACATACCATCATCAAAATGACCGTGATGGGTTATCCATTGTTGGCCAAAAACTTTCGTAGGCCATTCATCGTTCCAATATTCTAATGCAGGGTCTTTATATTTAAACGCATGCGTGGCGGTTCTAAAGCCTACTATGGGTTTGCCAGACTCTACGTAATCTGTTATAATATTTCTTTCTGATTCTGGAAGCGCTCTGAATCTTGTGAAAATAACCATTAAATCTGCGGTTTTTAAAGCTTCTAGACCAGCGATGTGATCTGGTCTATTTGGGTCTACAATTCCAGTAGAATCCAATGCATAGCAAATAGTAACGGCAGCATTTAGCTCTCTCTTTGCTAATTTTGCCAACATCGGCATAGATTCTTCAGATCTGTATTCTTCATCACCAGTAACAAAAACAATATGCATTGGTTTCTCAACAGTTGGAGTAGCATTTTCATTTGTTTTATTTGATTCTTCCTTGCAACTTATAAAAAGGGAAAATACCGCTAGGAGTATTATGCTGCCTATTTTATTCATAATAGTAGAATTTTAATATGTTTTATTGCTCTAAAGGATACTCCTTTAAGAGTTCATCTGGGGTATAGAAACCATCTTTATCTTTTGTAGCTTCTCGTATCTCTTTTACTTTGTTCGCTTTAATTACCGATGCTTTATTACCGAATGCATTCCTTACATAGGTTAGTACTTGTGCAATTTCCTCATCATTAAGTAAACCTTTAAATGCCATCATAGGAACCTGCCCGTCGTATTCATGCCCCATTATGCTCATAGGCCCATAAAGGCCATTTAGCGTAAGTTTTATTAATCGTTCTTCATTTCCTGTAACCCAAGGTTGATTAACTAATGTTGGAAAACCGGAGGCTTGTAATCCTGCACCACTTTCTTGGTGGCAGGTAACGCAATACCCTTCTCTCTCAAATATTTTTTTCCCTTTTGCAAATATATCTAGCTCTTCTCCTTTTAGATGTGTGGCCAGTAACTGTTGTTCTTCTTTTGGAAGAAAACTATTGGTAAGTCTAGTTTTTGCAAAATTGTAAGAGTCTTCCATCCAATCATCCAACGGATAATTTTTAGCTATATCTAATACTTGTATACCCTGATCAGCATCTAGCCAAGATGCAGCAGTTATAGCTTCAAGTCTTACTCTTCCATGGGAATCAGCAGCAGCGTTTTTTAGTAATTCTAGTTTATTTGAAACTTGATGTCCAGTGTACCGTACTACTCTAACAGCGGCAGCTCTAACTCTATGGTCAGGTGATTTTAATACTTTTTTAAGTAATTCTTTATCTATTTTATTAAGACCCCAAGAAACCCATAGGGCTTCCAAACGTTGATGTTCATAATTTTTGTTGGTAGGATCTAAATTAGCAACCCAAGCTTTTAAACTAGTAAGAACGTCCTCTATATTTCGTCCTCTTAATTCTCTTTTAGTTCTGTAACGCGTTCTGTATTCTGGTAATTTTAGATTATCTAAAAGTTCCTCTATACTAGCGTCTACTATCTTTGCAGGTGTTACTAATGGTCTTGAAGGATAGGTAATACGATAAATACGCCCATGCGAATGGTCGCGTAAAGGGTCCCTTGCGTTATGTTGCATGTGACCAATGAGCACATTGTGCCAATCAACTACAAAAAGCGAACCATCTGGCGCAAATTCCATGTCTACTGGTCTAAAGTTTTTATCGTTTCCTTGAATTAAATCTTGGCGATGTTGTGTTTTGTAACCCGTTCCTTCTTCTAGTATTTGATGTTGCTTGATGCCTAGAAAACCTATAGAGTTGGCGAGTAGCATATCTCCTTGAACAGCCTCTGGAAAATGACTACTCGATATAAACTCTAAACCAGATGTTGGTCTAACACGATGCTTCTCTTCTATGAGGTTTGCTGTCAAGGGAGAAGCTACACCATATATAGATTTCAAAGTGCTTGGCATCATCCATTGCACAGTAGGTCCAGAAGTATGAAGGAAAAAATCTTGACCCCATTTATCAAAAGCAATACCCCAAGGATTGGGAATACTTACTTGTGCTACACGTTCTAGTTTCTTCCGCTGGGGAGCATATCTGTAAAATCCGCCATTAGTAGCACGTACAGGCCCGTATGATGTTTCTACGTTGGTATGAAGAAAAACACCTTCAGCCATATAGAAAGCTCCTGAAGGATCTGCGCAAAATGCAGAAATAGCATGGTGGGTGTCATGGTCATCAAAGCCACTTAGAATAATCTCAATTGTATCTGCCTTATCATCACCATCCGTATCTGTATATAGTTTTAGATTGGTGCCTTGGCTAATGTAAACGCCTTCTGAGGCAAATTCAAATCCTATAGGTAAATGAAGTTTATCAGCAAACACCGTTTGTTTGTCAGCTTTCCCGTCATTGTCAGTATCTTCTAAAATCAGAAGTTTATCATTCGGTCGTTCGTCCCCCGGTTTGTAATGAGGATAAGAAGGCATTGTTGCTACCCATAACCTACCCTTATTATCAAAAGAAAGTTGTACCGGATTTGCTAAATCTGGAAATTCACTTTCAGAAGCAAATAGCTCTACTTTATACCCTTTGGGAACAGTTAAGGTGTTTATAGCATCCTCTCCATAAAGATATTTTTCCGGATCGTTTGGGTCTCCTAATGTATAATTGGTTTCTACCTCTGGCAGTGTTATGGTTTTAGTGTCAGCTATTTTTATATCAAAGGATTTTTCTTGTGCTGTTGACCAAATGGCAGTATCCCTTATCGCGGTCATTTGCCTTATTTTTTCAATTTCATAGGGGTAATTGTCAGGACCAAAAGGCGCATGTCTACGCCCGTTTACGTGAACACCGTTGGGTATCTTATAATCGTTGTGCCAAAAGAAATTCTTTTCATTTACAGCCTCGTTTATGGCCTTTCGCTTCTCCTCAATAGCTATTTTTTTATCGCCAGTTATAGCATTGGCAATGAATGAAGAAAAACGTTTGTATCCTCTTTGATTTAATTGAGAGCCATCAATAGTAAGATTGTCTTCACTATACCATATGGAGCTTGGATTATAAGCATCTATGAAGGGAACTTGATTATGTAGCGCAATCTCTTTTATAGCGTTAGTATATAGTTTTAAATTTAAATTCTGTTGTTTGCCATTAGGAAGGTCAAAGCTGTCTGACCGGTCTTCAAAAGCAATAGGGGAAACCAATAATAAGTCAGGACTACTATTTCCATTATACTTTTGATTTTTGGTATGCGTTATAAAAGCTTGTAGCTCATTTTTAAAATTTTCTAAACCTTCTTCTCCCTCAAAAGATTCATTATACCCAAAAAAGGCTATAATCGCATCTGCTTCTAAACGTGTAAGCCATTGATCGGGGTATTCAAATATTCCCTCACTACCAGAGGTTTTAGCTAGTTCTGTTTGAAATTTTTCAGCACCGGAAAACGCCCATGGTGTACTGCGAGATGAGTGCGGTCTAAACCCTGGCGTATCTCCTGGGTTACACATATTTCTAATTCTTAGGGAATCTGATGGAAACCGTAACTGCATTTCGGTTTCAAAATAACCATAGTGTAGCATTCTAGACCCAAGGTTATTTCCTAAAAGGACAATTGTTTCGTTGGGACTAACAATTAGTAGTGGTTTTTTCTCTTCAGAGCAGGAGCTTAGCATGAAAGCTAAAAAAAATAAAAATCCAAAGGCATTAATAAACGGTTTTCCAAATGATTTCATAAGTGTGAAGCTGTTTTTGGTCGATTATTACTCTTAAATATAGTTATAAAAAAGCCACCCTGAGGTGGCCTAAAATAGAAATCCTACAGTTTATTAAGAGGATTGACTTCTAAAAATCTCTATAGTCACCTTCTAGAAATGTATTTGCCTCGTCTTCTGAAAATTTTCCATTTTCACTATCCCAATGTAGGGTCTGATTTGGAAAACGGTTGGCTATAACTCCTAGTAGTATTGTTTCTGTTAGCCTAGATGCATATGAAAATGGTGCTGAACACTCCTCTTTTCCTAAACAAGAATCTACAAATTGATGGTAGTGTTTTGGACCCTCTGAACCATAGTTGCGAATAGGTTTACCCATGTTATTGGCTTTTTCTACTGCAGCTATTTCTTCTGAAATATCTACATACTTGCCGTCTACAATTTTCATTGGTAATTGCATGAAATGCGGCAACAATAAACGGCCTTTATCTCCTATAAACATAGCTCCTTGATCTGGTAGTTTTCCAGCACCGCTTACCTTTGTTTCTAGCGATATTTTTTCTTTTACTGATGCCTCTGTTGTTTCATCACCCGAATCTGAGCTAGTAACCATATCCGCTGCATCTGGTAGTTTTAAATCCTCGTGCATTCCTGGCGCACCGGGACCATCAGACCATATCCATTTTAAACTTTCAGCTGTGTAAGGGGTGCCTGGAAATTCGTAGGTAACTACATTATTCTCTGGGAAACCAAAATTAGTAGGTTCTCTACATTCGTTTTTAATTGTATACGGTACGTCTAGCGCTAAGGCATTATATGGTGTATCAAAAATATGAACGCCCATATCACCTAAAGTTCCACATCCATAATCTACTAACTTCCTCCAGTTTCCAGGATGGTAAATACCTTCTTTATAAGGTCTTTTTGCTGATGTTCCCAACCACAGATTCCAATCTAATGTTTCAGGTATTGTATCCTCTCCTGTTGGCTCTGGGCCATCATATCCCCAGTTCTTTGGAGACCATGCTCTTACGGTATGTACCTTTCCAATAATACCAGATTGTATAAGTAGTGTGGCTAGTTTGTAATCATAAAAAGAATGTACTTGGATTCCCATCTGGGTAACCAATCCTTTTTCCTTAGCTAGTTTTTTCATGGATCTTGCCTCAGAGACATAATGGGTCAATGGTTTTTGGCAGTAAACTGCTTTATTCATTTCCATTGCCATCATAGAAACGGGTGCATGTGTATGATCTGGAGTGGAAACAATGACAGCATCAATTCCATCACTCATTTCTTTAAGCATTACTCTGTAGTCACTATACGTCTTCGCATTTGGATGTAGTTTTTTAGCGTTAGCCAAATTATTTGCATCCACATCGCATAAAGCAACAACGTCTACTTTTTCATGAGAGGATATATCTCTTAAATCTTCCGCTCCCATATTACCAACACCTACGTGTGCCGTTCGCAATCGGGTCAATGGTGCTACTTTTGCTATTTGCTGTTCCTGTTTACAAGCCATTAAAAAAGAGGGCATGATGGCAGTTGTAGAGGCTAGTATAGCAGATTTTTTTAAAAATTCTCTTTTTTTCATAAAATCCAGATTACAGTTTTTTGATTTTTATATTACGAAACCAGATCGGGCTAGAGTGGTCTTGAAAGCCAATGTATCCTTTTTTAAAGGTTCCATAGTCTTTACTATTTTTCCACTTATCTGAGTTCTTTTTTTCTTCCCAAGCTTCGTCCCAAGGAACAAAAGATACTACCATTTTTCCATTAAGCCAATGCTCTACTTTTTCTGGTGTGAAAACAATCGTAGTACTATTCCACTCTCCAACAGGATTGAGCGTTTTAGCACTAGCATCTGCAGGGTGCATTGCATAGTCAGATGCGGTTTGTTGTAATGGTTTTAGCTCTTCTGGTTTTTCTGTATAGCCTAGACTTATGTTATATGCGGTAAGGTCGTGCATACCAGCATAGTTTTCATCATCTATTAGTTGATATTCAGGAGCAACCTCTGGTATGCCATTATACCCTTCTTTAATATGATAAAAGATGCCGCTATTACCTCCTTTGGGTAGTTTCCATTCTACATAAAGCTCAAAATTATCAAATTCTTCAGCACCGTAGATGATGTCTTTTCCTCCTTTATAATCTTGCTCTAGTCCTAACTGAGTATCAAAAGTTAATTCTTCATTTTTCACTACCCACCCTGGTGGTAAATCATCGCCGTTATAAGCCCGCCATCCTTCTGTAGTTTTTCCATCAAATAGTACAATCCATTCCTCGGCTTGTTCTATCTCGGGTTCAATTGTATTGTTTTCTGGTTTTTTGTCTGTTTTGCAGGCACTGGTCATCAGAATGAGCAATGCAATAATACTGTAGTGTTTCATTGGTTGTTTATTTCCCCCTTAATTTAAGGAAATAAAAATGGCGTTAAGCTTTTTTTCGCTTAACGCCATTTGACCTCTGTTCGAAGTACATAAATTATCTGTAGATGGTCTGTGTTCTATCTGGTCCAACAGACACTATCTTAATAGGCACTTCCAATTCTTTTTCAAGAAAATCAATATAATCGTTTAGGCTAGAAGGTAGCTGATCTGCTTTATCCATTTTGGTTAAATCTTCTGCCCATCCATTCATTTCACTATAAATAGGAGTAACATTTTCTGCTTCAATATTAAAAGGTAAATGCGTTATCTCATTTCCTTTATAATTGTAAGCTGTACATACTTTTAGTTTTTTGAAACCACTAAGTACATCACCTTTCATCATCATTAGCTCTGTAACGCCATTGATTTGAACCGCATATTTTAGTGCAACTAAATCTAACCATCCACATCTTCTAGCTCTACCAGTGGTAGCTCCAAATTCGTTTCCAACACGGCCCATAGTTTCACCATCTTCATCAAAAAGTTCAGTAGGAAAAGGACCGCTACCAACTCTTGTCGTGTAGGCCTTGAAAATTCCTTTTACAGCTCCTATTTGATTAGGCGCAACCCCTAAGCCAGTGCATGCACCCGCAGCAGTTGTATTAGATGAGGTTACAAATGGGTATGTTCCAAAATCAATATCTAATAAAGAACCTTGGGCTCCTTCAGCTAAAATCTTTTTCCCAGCTTTTTGTGCTTGATACAGGTATTCTTCACTATCAATGAACGTAAGTGTTTTAAGCTCCTCAACCGCTTTGAAAAAATCTGCCTCTAATTCAGCAAGGTCATACTGTATATCTACATCATAAAAACCAATCATGGCTTCATGTTTATTTGCTAGTAGTCTATATTTTTCCTTCCAATTAGAAAGCTCTAAGTCTCCAATACGCATTCCGTTCCTACCGGTCTTATCCATATAAGTAGGACCAATTCCCTTTAAGGTGGAACCTATTTTGGCTTTTCCTTTTGCAGCTTCAGAAGCGGCATCTAGAAGCCTATGTGTTGGAAGTATTAAATGCGCTTTTCTAGAAATCAATAATTTGGCTTTAATGTCCAAATTAAATTTTTTCAATGCATCAATCTCTTTTTTAAAGATGACAGGGTCAATTACAACTCCGTTACCAACGACATTGATAGCATTTTTATGGAAGATACCTGAAGGTATAGTGTGTAACACATGTTTTATTCCATCAAATTCTAGGGTATGCCCCGCATTTGGGCCACCTTGAAATCGAGCTATGATATCATAATTACGTGTAAGAACGTCAACTATTTTTCCTTTTCCTTCGTCACCCCATTGAAGGCCCAACAATAAATCTACTGCCATTATTCTATGTACTTGGTTAATTATTTTATTCTGTTTTTTCCCCGTCTATTTGAGGCTGGTTTTTGGTTCCATAAAAATATAGAGAATGCGTATTTATTTTAATATCAAATACTTCCTCTATCGTTTTTTTGATACTTTGAATACGGGGGTCGCAAAATTCCATTACTTCACCTGTATCTGTTAGAATTACATGATCGTGTTGATGATCAAAATAGGATTTCTCATATTGTGCTTGCGTCTTTCCAAATTGATGTTTTCGTACCAATTTACAGTCTAATAGTAGCTCAATAGTGTTGTATAGCGTAGCACGGCTTACACGATAATTTTTGTTTTTCATTTTAATATAGAGTGATTCTATATCAAAGTGATCTTCACTTTCATAAATTTCTTGAAGAATTGCATAACGTTCTGGGGTTTTTCTATGCCCGTTACCCTCTAGAAAAGAGGTGAATACGTTTTTTACAATTTCTTGGTTCTTGTCCGAAGCCATGGATAGTGCGTTAATTTACAAATGTACAGTTAAATTTTAATTCCTTTTCTAAACTCGGGTTACTTTGTCAATACCATTTAATTGCACAAGATTTTGTATCAATTTTTTCAGGATAGCGTTATTCTTTACTACCACAGTTATCTTACCTGAGAATGTGCCGCCGTCTGTGCTAAAATTTAAATTCCGCATGTTAACGTGCATGTTTCCAGAGATTACTTCAGTAATCTTACTAACCAAGCCAAGATTATCTATTCCCGTTAATTTAATATCTACTTTAAATTCCTGTTGAGAGGAATCCATCCATTTTGCACTAATAATACGATACGCATAATTAGACTGGAGCGAAATGGCATTTGGACAATTCTTTTTATGAAGTTTAATGCCTTCAGAAACACTAACAAAACCAAAAACATCATCCCCAGGTATAGGATTACAACATTGAGAAAGTTTATAATCTAATTTTTCCTCTTCCTTTCCAAACACCAACATGTCATATTTGGAAGTTATTTCATCCTTGCCAACATCTACTGGAGCAGGAGTCTTACGCATGCGATTTTTAAAGAAACTAATAAACGCATTGTTATAGGAGGAAGCAAAGTCCTTTATCATTTGGTTGTCAATAGAACCAATACCTACTCGGTAAAAGAGATCCAAGCTTGTTTTAAGCTTAAAGTGACTTACCATGCTGTTTACAGAGTCTTCATTTACCGCTATCTTCTGAGACTTTAATTTTCGACGTAAAATTTCCTTTCCGTCCTCTGCAATTTCTTTCTTTTCTTCTCTTAAGACAGATTTTATTTTGGCCCTTGCCTTAGCTGTAGTGGCATAATCTAACCAGTTTTGATTAGGTTTCGCCTGTTCTGAAGTGATAATCTCTAATTGGTCACCGCTATTAAGCGTAGTGTTTAAAGGCACTAATTTCCCATTTACCTTGGCTCCCCGTGTTCGCATACCTACTTGCGTATGTATACTGAATGCAAAGTCTAAAGGCGTAGCTCCTTTAGGTAAAGATTTTAGTTCTCCCTTTGGAGTAAAAACAAATATTTCTTTTGAGTAGAGATTCAATTTAAACTCTTCTACAAAATCTACTGCGTTCGCATTCGCATTTTCCAGTGCTTCTTGCAATTTGTTTAACCACACTTCAATACCCTGTTCTTTTTGATTTCCGTGCTTGTATTTAAAATGTGCTGCATATCCTTTTTCAGCAATTTCATGCATCCGTTCGCTGCGTATCTGAACTTCTACCCATCTTCTTTTAGGCCCCATAACGGTAATGTGCAGCGCTTCATAGCCTGTAGATTTTGGAGAAGATATCCAGTCTCGTAAACGTACTGGATTTGGCGTAAAGTGATCAGTTACAATTGAATATATTTTCCATGCTAAAAATTTCTCATTCTCCTTATCGGATTTATAGATAATACGAAGGGCAAATTTGTCATAGATTTCATCAAACGAGACATTTTGCGCTATCATTTTTTTACGCATAGAAAAGATAGATTTCATCCTTCCCTTAATCGTATAATTTAAGCCTTCCTTCTTCAAAGAGGTATCTATAATCTCTGCAAACGAATCTATATACTCTTGCTGGTCTTCCTTACTATCCTCTACTTTACTTTTAATATCATCGTAAACTTCCGGTTCGGTATATTTTAAACTTAGGTCTTCTAGTTCTGTCTTTATATTATACAATCCAATCCGGTGCGCCAAGGGAGCGTAGATATATAATGTTTCTGATGCAATTTTCACTTGCTTATGCTCTGGCATGGAATCCATGGTAAGCATGTTATGGTATCTATCTGCAATTTTAATGATGATTACCCTTACATCATCATTTAAGGTAAGTAGCATTTTTCGAAAATTCTCCGCCTGTTGGGAGATATTCATATCCTTTTTTAAATGCGATATTTTTGTGAGTCCGTCTACGATTCTTGCGACAGTTTCTCCAAACATTCTATCAATGTCATCTAAGGTGTAATCTGTGTCTTCAACCACATCATGGAGTAGGGCAGATGCAATAGATACGGCATCTAGTCCAATTTCAGACGCAACTATTTTAGCAACAGCAATAGGATGAAATATATAGGCTTCTCCAGATTTTCTACGCTGGTCCTTATGTGCATCCACAGCAATCTCAAAAGCACTACGAATAAGCTTTTTGTCCTCATCCGTTAGGGTTTGGTAGCTTATGCGCAAGAGCTCCTTGTATTGCTTTGCAATAAGTTTGTTTTCTTTTTCTATATCCGCTTCCGTCATACTAAAATCAAAAATCTAGGTAATAGCACGCTGTGTATAGATTTTGAGCCTATTTTAATTTGAGGTAAACCCTTATAAAATTAAAACCACGCGTGGGATTAAATTTACCATAATTCGAGTTGATAGACAACAAAAGTTATGCCTTTAAATTCCGAATTCTATCCTTTAAAGGAGGATGGGAATAATGCATGAAGACATAGGCAGGGTGAGGCGTAAGATTACTTAGGCTATTTTTAGATAACTTTTTTAAAGAAGTAACCAAAGGAGTTCCAGAAAAGGTGTTTTTTGCAAAATCATCTGCCTGGTATTCAAAGGTTCTAGAGACGTAATTCATAAGCAGTCCCGTGATCTCCGAAATAGGACTATAAAGCATTCCAAAACCTATTAAGGCTGCATGAAAACTTGTTTTGTCTACCCCAATAGCTAAAGAAACGCTGGGGTTATTTATAAATAGTGATAAAATGAACAGCATTAAACCAGTTAATACAATTGAAGTTGCCAAGTTAAATATGATATGATTCTTTTTGTAATGACCTACTTCATGTGCCAATACTGCAACAATTTCATCTTCCTCTAAATCATTAATAAGCGTGTCGTATAGTGTAATACGTTTTTCCTTTCCAAACCCAGAGAAATAGGCATTGGCCTTGGTAGATCTCTTAGACCCGTTTATAACAAATATGTTTTGGAGTTCAAACCCTACTTTTTCAGCGTAGGCTTCTATTTTGGATTTTAGGCTGCCATCTTCTAATGGTTCTTGTTTATTAAATAATGGTACAATGAGCTTGCTGTAAAACAAATTCATGAAAACGGTAAAAATGGTGATAAGCCCCCAGGTATATATCCAAAAATTTGTTCCAGCCCAGTCAAAGAACCAAAGCACCAATGCTAGTATTCCGCCTCCTAAAACAACAATCATAAACCATCCTTTTACTTTATCTGTAATAAATGTTTTTAGGGTGGTTTTGTTGAAACCAAATTTCTCTTCAATGACAAAAGTTTGGTAATAGCTAAAAGGAGTGTTTAGAATATCACTACCAATCATAATAATGCCAAAAAATAGTAAGGATTGTAGGGTCGTATTGTCTGTGAAATTAGAAACCAAGTTGTCTATCCATCCAAAACCACCAAAAATTAATATGCTTACTATTAGTAAAATAGAAAAGGTAGACGTAAAGATTCCAAAACGGTGATTTGTTAATTTATATGTTTGTGATTTTTTATATTCTTCTGTGCTATATACATCAGAGAGGTCTTCAGGAATGGTATCCTTAAAGCGTTTTGCGTTCAGAAAATTAAGCGTAGTAGCTAGAATATATTCGCTTATCAATATACCAATGATGCAATAAAATATAAGCGTTGTATCCATAAATTGTTCTTTTTGTCCTCTTGCTAACGAGGTAGACCTCTTTTTGTTGCTATTATTCGTTACGTTGTCGCTTTCCTTCGAATATCAGTATGGCGGC
>CALHVP010000136.1 GCA_938038975.1 uncultured Maribacter sp.
TTTTTATTAGGAGCAACTCTAAATTTTTAAATCCAAAAAGATGAAAAAATTTAAGATTGCCTTGGATTGGACTGCGAATACAAACCATACCGGTTTTTACGTTGCAAAAGCAAAAGGGTTTTATGCGGAAATGGGACTGGAGGTACTTATAGAAACTCCAGATATGGACAATTATAGTATTACTCCGGCGAAAAAGGTGGAATTAAAGCAAGCAGATATGGCGCTTTGCCCTTTTGAGAGTGTAGTTAGCTATCGTACTAAAACCAATGTTTTTGATGCGGTTGCTATTGCTACTATTTTTCAGGAAGATGTGAGTGCTATTGCAACTTTAGCTAGTGGTGAAATTAAACGTCCAGCGGAATTAGATGGTCATGTTTATGCTTCCTATAAGGCACGTTATGAAGACGAAATTATACGCCAAATGATTAAGAATGATGGCGGTACTGGAGATTTCAAAATAAGCTACCCAGAGAAGTTAGGTATTTGGGAAACTATCCTAACAGGTGCTGCGGACGCCACATGGATATTTAGAAACTGGGAAGGTACACAAGCAGCTGAGGAAGGAATAGCATTGAACCTTTTTAAGATGGCAGATTATGGCATTCCTTATGGATATTCTCCTGTTATTTTAGTTAGTGAAAACTGTGTTATGGAATCTGAAGGCGACTACGCTCGTTTTTTAGAAGCTACGAAGAAAGGTTACTTATTCGCTCAGGAAAATCCTTTAGAAGCCGTTGCCTGTATTGCACCTTATGTAGCGAAACAGGATAAGAATATAGATTTAATTAAAAGCCAGAAGTTTACTTCTGGTTTTTATGGCACAATGGATAATTGGGGTGTTTTGGATAAAAATAAAGTTTTGGAATATTTAAAATGGTTATCTGAAAACAAATTAGAGAAACAATTTTTAAGCTTTGAGGATTTAGTAGTTTCTGGATTGGTTTAATTAGAAATACTAACAGAATTTCCGCTAAGATTAGCTCTGTATTCTAGCATATCGTAATACCGATTGCCGTCATCTGGTCTGTTTAATTGCTGGCCAGTGAATAGGCTATATTCGTATGCTTCACAAGAGCAGGTGGCTACTTGACCAGAAAAATCCATTGCAGAACAATTATTAGGTACATGGTTTGGGCAACTCGCCTCAAAAGCTCGGAACTGATTAAAACCTGTATTAATTACAAATACACCTTTGGTTCCTACACCGTCTGATTTTACTAACACAGCGCTTCCTGTATTGGTCAATGGGCTGTATAAGGGTAAGTTGAGATTTACCTCAAAACGAAAACCAATTTCCTGTAAGAATGGGTTTCTGTTAGTGCGTTCACTCTCGCAGGAGCATAAAACACCTATTACAAGAAGTAGGAAAATACGTTTCATATCTAATTATGGTTTTAACAAAAGCTAAACAAAAATGCATAAAAAATATGTATCTTTGCGTTAAATCCTCTCTAAAAAAGCCTGTGAATAAGGCATATGCAGAGGATTTTTCTATTTATTAAACGACGCTATTATGAGTAACGTATCTTACTACACCGCGGAAGGGCTTAAAAAATTAAAAGACGAGTTGAATCAACTCAGGGATATTGAGCGCCCAAAAGCTTCGCAAGCGATTGCTGAAGCGCGTGATAAAGGAGATCTATCCGAAAATGCAGAATATGATGCTGCAAAGGAAGCACAGGGTTTGTTGGAAATGAAAATTTCCAAAATGGAAGGAGTTTTGGCAACTGCAAGATTAATAGATGAGTCGCAATTGGATACTTCTAAGGCATTAGTTTTGTCTACAGTTAAACTGAAAAATCAGAATAACGGAATGGAGATGAAGTATAAATTAGTTGCAGAAAGTGAATCGGATATCAAAACAGGTAAAATATCTGTTAGTTCTCCAATAGGAAAAGGTCTTTTAGGTAAAAAAGTTGGTGAGGTTGCAGAAATTTCTGTTCCTAACGGAACCTTAAAGTTAGAGGTAATAGAAATTACGAGAGAATAATAAAATGTAATTTATTATATTTAATCCCATTCCTAAGGAGTGGGATTTTTTGTTTAAAAACTAGACCAATGTCAACCATATTCACAAAAATTATTAGTGGGGAAATACCATGTTATAAAATAGCCGAAGACGAAAATTTTTTAGCTTTTTTAGATATTAACCCCAATGCGAAAGGACATACTTTATGTATTCCAAAATTAGAGATTGATAAGATCTTAGATATGGAGGAGCCTCATTTTTTAGAATTAATGGCTTTCTCAAGAAAAGTGGGAAAAGCAATTGGTTTGTCTATAGATTGTAAACGGGTAGGAATTACCGTAATTGGTCTGGAGGTACCCCATGCTCATGTTCATTTAATTCCTTTGAACAGTATGCATGATGCTAGATTTCAGCAAAAAACAAAATTATCACCTGAAGAATTTGAAGCCGTTGCCTCAAGTATTCGTGCTAATATTCAATAGGTCCAGCTAGATATAAATACACTGCTCCTGCAATTATAGCAACCAACAACAATATAAGTACATAAAAGAAAAGAGTTGGTTTAGAAGATTTTGGTTCTGGGATGACAGTTTTTTGGTAGTAATTGAACATGCGTTCAATGTCTTCAGTCCAGCTTACTGGATAAATACTAGACTTACATTTATTACATACTAGTTTGTTAGTAACTTCAGAGGTTGTTTTGTGGAAAAAACGACCATAAGTATGTTTTTGGAAAAAGGTTAAGTTGAGGTCTTGGTTAAAACACTCTGGACAGTTATTACTTAGGCTTGCTTCTTTAATCGTAACTAATTTTTCTTTTGCCATAACTACTACTGTACTTTTAAGGAAATTTGCATAATCGTTCCCTCTTTTCCAGACGAAAGTACTTTTATTTTTCCATTATGGTATTCTTCTACTATTCTTTTAACAAGTGACAAACCTAAACCCCACCCTCTTTTTTTTGTGGTTATCCCAGGGTTAAAGATGCTCGAAAAGCTGTGTTTAGGTATCCCATGTCCGGTATCTGCAATAAGTATATTCACAAATTTTCCGTCTTGTACTATTTCAATAGCGATGCTACCCTTACCTCTCATAGCATCTATTCCATTCTTAACTAAGTTTTCTATGGTCCAATTATATAAGGAACTATTGAGTAACACGGGTAATGCTGCAACTTGACTATTAAAGGAAAAATGAATCAGTTTAGAACTTCTTCGTTTTAAATATTCATATGCCTTTTCTGTTTCAATTACTATATCAGCAGGGTCTAGTTTTGGTAAGGATCCAATCTTTGAAAATCGTTCTGTGATTGTTTGTAGCCTATCTATATCCTTTTCAATTTCTTTTGTAATATCCGGATTTATTTGCTCTGTTTTCAATATTTCATTCCAACCAAGTAATGATGATAATGGTGTGCCAATTTGATGAGCTGTCTCCTTTGCCATACCAGCCCATAATTTATTCTGTTCAGATGATTTATTCGTTTTAAATAAAAAGTAAATGACCGTTCCAAATAGAAATATAATGAGAAGTAGTGCAATGGGGTAGTATTTTAGTTTGTTTAGTACTTCTGAATTTCCGTAATAAAGTGTTGCCAGGTGCTCTCCTTGTTGGTCAATCTCTATTGGTGTGTTTTCGCTTTTGAATTTTTTTAGCTTTTGTTGAATGTATACTGTATCGTTTAACTTCTCTTTTGAAATATTATTTATGCGTATAGAACTGTCTTTGTTTATTAAAATCATAGGAGTAGAAGAGTTATTTTGAAATACACGAAGGTGTAAATTTCCTAACTCTATATTTTCTGAAGATTGTAAAAACTCAGACTGTGCTGTTGCCCAGATTTCCATTTTTAAGCGTTCCTCCTCTTTAAATGTTTTAAAAAAGCTATTCGTGTTCCATAGAATAAGGCTTACCACGATAAAGGACCCGATAAGAAGAAAAATATTGGAAGTCTTGCTTTTGGGGTTAAATTTCATTCAATTGTTTTCTATTATTAAAGATAACCTAAATTGTAAATAATTGTTGTGTTGTATTCCAGTGCGTTAGTTTTATTACCGCATCATTTTATGTACTTTTGAACTTCGATTGTTTAAAAGAGCGTTTAAGATGGAATTAGAAGGAAAAGTAAAGTTAGTTGGAGAAACCAAGACTTTTGGTAATAACGGATTTAGAAAAAGAGAACTGGTCATCACTACAGATGAGCAATACCCTCAACACATTTTAGTAGAGTTTGTGCAGGATAAATGTGACTTACTTGATAGTTGTGGTGTTGGACAAGATGTGAAGGTTGGTATTAACGTAAGAGGAAGAGAATGGACCAATCCACAAGGAGAGGTAAAATATTTTAACTCTATTCAAGGTTGGCGTATAGAAAATAAGCAACAACAAGCTCCTGCTGCAGGGATGCCTCCTGTTCCTCCAATGGAAGCATTTGAGCCAGCGGATAATTTGAACGAAGAAGACCACGATGATCTTCCGTTTTAATTACTAAGGCCATATTTTACAGATAGATTTGTTTATAGGAATCTGTAGTAAATAGGAATTTGCAAACTTGTTTGACTTAAAAAGTTGAACAAGTTTTTTGTTTTTTTAGGTTTTTGTTAATTTAAAAATAAAAAACGATTGGAAACTGAAAACTCTAAAAATATGGTCAAGTTTCTTTCTGAAAGATTAATTTTTCCTAATGTTGAAGAAGCTAATGAAGAAGGGCTTTTAGCGGCTGGAGGAGATTTAACAACTGAGCGTTTACTTTTAGGATACCAAAACGGTATATTTCCTTGGTTTAATGATGATTCCTTGATTTTATGGTGGAGCCCTAATCCTCGTATGGTGCTTTTTCCAAAGAACATAAAGATTTCTAAAAGCATGCGAAAGCTCATTAGAGACAATAGCTTTAGACTAACTAAAAACACTTGTTTTGAAAAAGTGGTGGAACATTGTTCTACCGTAAATAGAGAAGGCCAAGATGGAACTTGGATAACGAAACAAATAAGAAAGGCGTACATTGAATTGAATCAAAAAGGAATGGCGGTTTCCTATGAGGTGTGGGATGGAGAAATGCTAGTAGGGGGTCTTTATGGAGTAGATTTAGAAGGTGTCTTTTGTGGAGAAAGCATGTTCAGCTTAAAGTCTAATGCTTCCAAGTTTGCATTTATTAAACTTGCAGAAGAACTTCAAGCTAAAAAATATAGACTTATAGATTGTCAAATGTACACAGAGCACTTGGCAAGTCTTGGAGCAGAAGAAATACCTAGAAAAGAATTTATAAAAATTTTAAAAGGATAAAATCATACGTGTTAGGCTGTCTATAGCTAGTAAAGGACACGGTCATAATTTGGAGGTAGGCGTTTTCTTTTGTTTTTAAAACTACCTTCAGCATTAAATAAAACCTCAGATTCTAAATATGCTTTATCTTCCTTACAAGATATTATTATTTCATAGTTTAAATTGGGCAGAAGTAGATTTTGGAATGCGTTTCTAAATGTCTCTTTTAGCTCGCTGTCCTTAGTAGCGAGGTATTGCTGTTGAATTTTTTTCACCTTATAACTAATGAAATTCTGCTCTAAATAGATTGTAATGTTGACTAAGGCCTCAGAAGGTATATCTAATGGCTGTATTATGATTTCAATATGTTCAAGACTACCTTCAGAACTAAATTCAATGCTATACCAGAGTTTGTCTTTTTTAAACTTAGCCTCATAAGTTGTTTTAGAAGTGTCAGTTTTCTTATAAAATTTTAATCTTTTAGCGTCTTTTAGATTTTCAGTTAGAATATCTTTTGCAGCCACGGGAAACTGATTTTTTCTAACACGAAATTCTCGCTCATATTTGGTTTGAGCGAAACACATATAATTGCACATTATAAAAAATAGAACAATAAAAATTTTAAAGTTCATCTGATATTTCTTTGATTATTATACTTCGTTATATCTAAAACAGTCAATTTCATGGTCGTTTACCATTCCTGTTGCTTGCATATGAGCATATACTACTGTGCTGCCAACGAATTTAAATCCTCTTTTTTTTAGATCTTTGCTTATTTGGTCTGAAAGTGCAGTATTGGCAGGGGCTTCTTTGTAGTTTTTCACCTCATTCTTAATAGGTTTATGGTTAATGAAACTCCATATATAGTGGTTAAAACTTCCAAATTCTTTCTGCGTTTGTATAAAAGCAATAGCGTTGGAGATTGTCGCATTTATCTTAAGCTTATTTCTTATAATGCCAGAATTATCAAGAAGCTGATCAATTTTAGTTTGGTCATAGTTAGCAATCTTGTGATAGTCAAAATTATCAAAAGCTTTTCTAAAATTTTCACGCTTTTTAAGAACAGTAATCCAACTTAAACCTGCTTGAAAAGTTTCTAGAATCAAAAACTCAAACAAGTTGTCATCATCTTTAACTGGAACACCCCATTCTTCATCATGATATTTTTCATAAAGGTCGTTGCCTTTACACCATCCACATTTATTCTTTACCATAAGCTATTTTTTGCCTTCTAAAGATAAGGCAATAGCTTAGAATGTCTGTACTATATATAAGTAAAGGGGCATTCCAATTGTTATATTAAAAGGAAAGGTAATGGCTAATGCCATAGGTAGATATAGACTAGGGTTAGCTTTAGGAGCTGCTAAACGCATAGCAGCTGGGACTGCAATATAGGATGCGCTTGCTGCTAGAATTGCAAATAAAAATCTGTTACCAATACTATCGGTAAATACGGAGCTAACAATCGCAACGGTAATACCGTTTATCAAAGGAACTATGATTGCAAACAAAAATGCAAACCATCCTTTTTTGAGAAAATCAGCCAACTTTTTACCACTGGTTATTCCCATATCTAAAAGAAAAACTGCTAAAAATCCTTTAAAAATATCCGTAGTAAATGGTTCAATTCCTCGTGCATGTTGATCACTTGCTAAAAATCCGATAACCAAACTTCCCATAATTAAAAGAACACTCCCGTTGGTGAGCGAATGCCTTACTACACCAGATATGCTTATTTTTTCTTTTTTATTTTTTTGAAACCATGACATTAAAAGCACTCCTATGATGATAGAAGGAGCTTCCATAAGCGCCATTACAGCCACCATATGTCCGCTAAAGGGAATTTGTTCCAGTTCTAAAAACGAAACAGCAGTGACAAAGGTTACTGCGCTTACGGATCCGTAAGTCGCAGCTATTGCTCCAGCATTTGCTACGCTAAACTTTCTTCTAAGTATAAAGTAGGTGTAGATAGGAACAAAAAGAGCAAGAAAAACACCGAATAGTAATGACCATAGAATTTCTAAATCCAAATTACTATGGGATAATTCTAAACCTCCCTTAAATCCAATAGAGAACATTAGATATAAGGAAATAAACTTAGAAGAATTAGGGGGTATTTCTAAGTCACTTTTAAGTTGTACCGCTATAACACCAAGAAAAAAGAAAAGAAGAGCCGGGTTTGTGAGGTTGTCCAGTAATAAATGTAAATCCATTAGAAAGTAATTATAGGGTGCTTTAATGAGCCAGGAGTATCAAGTACTCCTGGTCTTTTAGAATAATAAAAGTGTTGTAAAAATCTTCTAACCGTTAAGGTTAGCTTTTATAGTATACATTATGTACATATGGAATACTTGCTTTATCAGATTTGTATGTTTTCGGTAACATAAAAATGTGTACAATTAAACCAGATAGGGATAGTAGTTTAGGAATTTCCAATTGCTTTTACACAGAGGATACAACCAATAATCCCTGATGCTACCAATAGTCTATCCATAAAAAGATTGTTATTGGTGTAGGAGATAAACAGGCAGCCTGCTATGGTTAAAAATCCAAGGGCTAAGTAGAGATGTGTTTTTTTAAGAAACATTATAAAATAATTTGAAAAGTTATTTTGTTTGTAGTATTTTTTAAATACGTAGCTTATTACTTATTGATGGAGATTTTTAATATACCATCTATTTTTAAGGTTAAGCCTTCCGCTCTAGCTTGGGTAAAAAAGCCTTGAGCAATTGATTTTTCGCGCTCAAGTTCAGTAATGCGTTCGTCTGGATATTTGGTGTTTGCTTCCGAATGGCCTTCACATAAAGAGAGTCTTTGTAGTTTGTGAAAGTTGATTTTTTCATTAAGTAAACTTAATACAACATCAGATGCTTCTGATACGCTAAAGTTACCGTCCACTAATTGTATTTGTTGTTTCGTTTTTACTTCTTCTAGTTCCATTATTGCCTTCATTTCTTACTTGTTATTAAAAGGATAAAATTTAATCTGAAGCAAAGTTGCATATATTAATTCATAAATTTTTATTTATATTAATTATATTACACATAAAATAAATTTATCAATACACTTGAATTGCCCTAAAAAATGATAATGAGCATTAGTTTTTTAATCTAAATAGGTTTGTTCTTTATTTATTATTAATGGTTTATATCTAATATTTAAAACATTAAAATTATTTATGAATTATACGTTACATCAATTACAGGTATTTTTAAAAATCACCCAAAAACAAAGTATTACAAAGGCTGCCGAAGAAATGTTTTTAACACAGCCTGCCGTTTCTATTCAATTGAAAAATTTTCAAGACCAATTCTCTATTCCTTTAACAGAAGTTGTGGGTAGAAAATTATATGTTACAGATTTTGGAAAGGAAATTGCGGAGGCTGCTGAAAGTATCATAAATCAAGTACATGCTATAAATTACAAGACCCTCTCTTACGAGGGTAGTCTGGCGGGAAGGCTTAAAATATCTATAGTTTCTACGGGTAAATATGTAATGCCGTTTTTTTTAAGTGATTTTATAAATAGCAATAAAGGAGTAGAGCTTTCTATGGATGTAACAAACAAGTCCAAGGTTGTAAAGTCTTTAGAGAATAACGAGGTAGATTTTGCGTTGGTCTCTGTTCTACCTAAACATCTCAAAATAAGTAGAGTTGAATTAATGGAGAACAAACTTTTCTTAGTAGGCAGTAGTAAATCAAAAATAAAGGGTAAAATAAATAAAAAACTGTTTGAGCAATTACCATTAATATATAGAGAGCAGGGTTCTGCAACTAGAGCAGCAATGGAAGGATATATAAAAGAGAATAATTTACCAACCTCAAAACAAATTGAATTAACATCAAATGAGGCAGTAAAACAGGCAGTAATGGCTGGTTTGGGTTATTCTATAATGCCGCTGATTGGTATTAAAAATGAATTGCTTAATAATGATTTGCAAATTATTGACGTAAAGGGTTTGCCAATAAGTACAACGTGGAACCTAATATGGCTTAGTTCTAAAAAGTTATCTCCTGCAGCAACAGCTTTCTTAGAATACGTAAGATTAGAAAAGGAACATATTATCTCTGAGCATTTTAATTGGTTTCAATCAATAAAGTAGTGAGTATGCAATTAGACCTTTGCTGTATTTTCTCTTAAAAGATTGGCTAATTCTTCATCCATATAAACAATAGGGACTGCATATAGCATTGGCATGTTTTCGCTAAAATGTTTCTTTAATACATTGTTTATTATTGTGAACAATAGTGCTTTTGTTTTGCCAATAATTAAGGTTTTATTTTCGCAGATTAGCTCCCCGTCGTCGCTCTTTTTTTCATAGATTTCTTTTTCAGATACCGCGGCTTGAAGTAATAATTTCTCATCCATTAATAAATTAATTATCTCCAATGCCTGAGTTCGGTTATGAGCTATAATATGGGCTAGTATCATATTAGTTTTTAATTAAAAAGTAGGATAGCAAAGTTTTGGGCTCGGGGGTTTTTTAAATAAAAAGACTTTAAAGTTGTAGTAGTTTTATTATTTAAATGGGACCTACTTTCCTATCAAGGTATTTTCTTTTAGTTTTAATTCTCCACTGTCAAGCGCTTTGGTTAAATCTGCTTGAACTTTAGAAAAGAATCTGAAAAATTTTTTACCATTCTTTTTTTTTAGGACTGCGACTAAATTCCCATCTTCACTAGTGGTTATTTCATGAACCACTAATTTCTGTCCAGCTAGATTCTTGAAATTTGTAATAGCACCTCTTTTAATTATGATATTCTTTTTAGGAAAGTGAATATGCACGTAAGAGTTTCCGGTTGGTTGCCCTAGGATTAAAACATCGCCAAGCATAAAATTATTTTGTTCTTGTGCATTAATAGAACCTATGGCTAATAAAAAAATAAAATAAAATATTAAATTTTTCATAAGTACAGATATTAGGGTTGTTTAATACTATTTGATGAGGTATTGCTCTTTTCAGAATGAAGAACTGGAGTTAACTTTGCTTTCATTGTAGGATAAAGATTAAAAAAATTATTACCGTCCTCTCTTCTTAAAACAACACTTTGTGTTCCGTCAGTTGCTATATCTAAGCTATCTACAATCAATTTACTGCCAAAAACGTTAAGGTAATTCCCCATGCCGTCTAGATTATTCAGTCCACCCATAATTATAGTAGAACCTTTTACTGGTAATCCAATTTCGTTTTTATTTATTTGCGTAGTATTTATAGCGGTTTGATTTTGCTCAAATGATATGTGATATAATTCTTGGCCTAAGCATAAGCTAGGCGAGATAAGTAGTAGTAATATGTATAAGTGTTTCATGATTAATAGTTTAGTGTAACAAAATAAAGATAATATTCTTGTTCAAAACTAAATGTGTATCTATCGTTAAAAATTAGTTAAACTATCATTACTTAGTAGTAATACTATTATATTTGTTTTGAATTCAAAAGTCAGTAAGATGGAGCATTTGCTACAAACGGTTAAAATTAGAATCAACGAAAAGATTTATGTCAAAG
>CALHVP010000137.1 GCA_938038975.1 uncultured Maribacter sp.
ATCCGTCTTTAAAATCTCTTCTTTTGCTTGCGCTAGGCTAATTGATGAAAAATGAGGATGGGAATAGGAATGGTTGGCAATAACAAAATCCATTTGTATGGCTTCGATAACGGGTAGTGGGTCTTTTTCTAATAGATTACCAATACAAAAAAATAGGGCGGGGATGTTTTTTCCTTTTAGATACGCGGCTTTCTTTAGGAAGTTGGTGCTTGGGGAGTCGTCTATGGTTAGGTAGGCTTTTTTCAAGGTTTTGGGAATATTAGAATAGGAAAATTAAGAAGGGAGTGTTGTCTGCAAAACACTCCCTTATTAAAGGTATTTTTAAAATTGGAAGTAAATAAATGGCTTAGATTCTCCATACTGTCCAAGTAAGGGAATAGAATAAATTAGCAGAATATAAATGGGCCACCTTAAAAGTAGAGGTAGGGATAATATGTATGTAATTAAATCTTTTTTATATTCTATATAGTGCAGTATAATGATTACCAATAATAAAGCTAAAGAGATCTGTAATTCTGCAATATCAACGGTAGATTTGTAAATGTTAATATTAAAATACGCTCCGTCAGAAAGAAAGAAGTTTTGCAAGATAGTAGAAGCATCTGTAATAGTATCCGCTCTAAAAAACACCCACGCCACACTAACTACCATAAAAGAATAAACTACCTGAAAAACACTTGGCAATTTTTCTAAAATATTTAGCCATCCTAGACGCTCAATAATTAAGAAAAGCCCATGAAACATCCCCCATACTACAAAAGTCCAATTAGCTCCGTGCCACAATCCTGTTACCAAAAAAACAATCACCAAATTACGATATAGCTTATTTGTCCCTAAACGATTTCCTCCTAATGGAATGTACAAGTAGTCGCGAAACCAGGTGGAAAGTGAGATATGCCATCGTCGCCAAAATTCCTTAATACTTTTACTGAAGTAAGGCCCTTTAAAGTTTTCCATTAAACGGTAGCCTAGTACCCTAGCCGATCCTATAGCAATATCCGTATATCCAGAGAAATCACAATAGATTTGAAAACTAAAAAAGATAGTTCCCATGATAGCAGCCATACCTTTGTATTCTCCTGGGCTATCAAAGATTTGGTCGGCATACAAGGCAAATCTATCAGCAATGACTATCTTCTTAAATAAGCCAATTAGGATTAGTAGCAGTCCACTTCTTACCCTATTATAATCAAAATTATGCTTTTCCAAAAATTGGGGTAACAAATTGGTCGAACGCTCAATTGGTCCAGCTACTAATTGAGGGAAAAAAGATACATACAACGCAAAGACAAAAAAATTGTTTTCGACTTTTTGCTTTCCTCTATAAACATCTATAGTATAACTTAAAGTTTGGAAGGTATAAAATGAGATTCCTACTGGCAGCAACCAAGAATGTTCTGGAATTACTAGACTAGGGCTTATTTGATCAATTACATACTGTAAATTATCTCGTAAAAAATTATAATATTTAAAGTAGAAAAGAATCCCTAGGTTGACAATTAAACTAAGCCATAAAAACAATTTCTTTCTTGATTCTTCTGTAGTGTTACTAATAGCTCTACCTGCAAAATAATCAACTACTGTAGAAATAATAATCAAAACTATAAATACTGGATTCCAGCACATATAGAAAAAATAGCTGGCAATAAGCAGCAAAACTACTCTTGCTTTTACCCAAGGTAAAGCGAAGTAGCATAGGGTTACTATTGGAAAGAAAAAGAGATATTCGTAGGAGTTAAAGAACATATTTACTTAAACAAGGCTTGTGATAAATGACTTAATTTTTTCGTATAGATTCTAGCACCTTCTGTGTTCAAATGATCGTGATCCCATCTATATTTTTCTTGATAAAGTCTTGGATGCTTATTGGGATCTGCTAAATTAATTTTATTTTTATCTGGAATTTTATTAAACAAAGCAACCATACTATTGGTAGGTTCTAGAATGAACCATCTACCATTTAATAAGAATATAAGTTGTATATTTTTAGTCTCGGTATCTTTAATAGCCTTATTAATCATCGAGTAAAAAGTAGGATTATAATTTTTAGCATTAGTTTGATTAAAAGCTTGAGAAAACTCTCCTTTAACAAGATTTAAATTTCTCGGTATTTCTTTACGCTGTATCGTATTCTTTGTCTTATTTGTTTTGAATGGAATAAATCCATCCCCATATTTAGCGAGTAATCTGCCTCCATATATGTTCCCTCCATTCAGCTGCTTGAGAATATCAGGCCTCATACCAATATTAAATATCTTTTGATAAAATGAAATTGTATATTTTTTTAGTAAACCTAATTTAGAATCATTAGACATTGTTGCATTTTTCAAATAACTCAAAGCTGAAAAATACCATTTAGGTGTCAAGTAGTATTTGTTCCTAGTAGTTAAATAGGTTTGGCCATCTGGCATATGATCAAAACCATCTAATTCAAAATATATAGTTTTTATAGTGGGATCATAATCCATTAACTGTTCCACCATATAAAACGAAAAGGGTGGCATGATTCCATCTAAACCCAAATTAAATGATGTACCTTTTTTATTACCATTTAACTCATCAAAATAGGAAGGAATAATTTGTCTATTCGTAACACTAGATCCGATAAAGTAAGTATCAGGATTAAGTCCATTATCTTCTATAAATTTAATCTTCGTATTTAATTGCGGATTTCCCCAAGAGAAAGGAAAGAATAGACTTCCAAGTACTAGAGGTAACACCAATAAGCAGGCAATTAATACAGCTATTTTAATTCCAAACTTTAACATCTTAACATGGGTTTAGGTATTAGTTACTTTTGGTTGAATGTCTTTTCCATTAGATTTTTCTTGCTTTCTCCCGTCTAAATGTAGAAAGATTCCATAACCAATAATTACTAAAATAGCAGGAGCAAATTGTAACATTGTTCGATGAATGGTAGTTTGTATCAATAAATATTCGTAGGCAGGAGTAAAAGTAAAAACGTAATAAATAATAGTACAAGTTATAAGGATATATAGCAGTAAACATCTTCCAAGAAGATCGCTAATCAGATTCTTCAGTAACAGAATAATCGCCATTAGAGCTACTAACCAAAAAACACCATGAGAAGACCCCGTAAAAACATGCTCCCAAAATAAAGAAAGAGAACTAGGAGAATTTTCAAATTTTTTCCCTGTCTGAACTAAAACAACTTGATAATCTGGCTCTTCAATAGAAGAAAATAATCCTTGAATAGGTGTTATTATACGACTAAAAACAGAGCTTGAATACAAGGCTTGAAAAATTAACCAAGGAAAAATAGTTGCAATACCTAAACCGATTTGAAACAATCGCTTGAACTTATCTCCCCAAGCTATTTCTTTTAAAAAGATATTATAAAAAAAAGCCGCAGCTAAAAATCCCGGTAAGAAAATTGCTAAACCATCATTTTTACACCAAATGGCGCCAGCTGCCAATAAGCCACTTAGCATCCAATCTTTTCTTATAAAAGTCCAAATAGTTGCAACTACAAAGATTGCCACTGCATTATCTACATACCCAGAAGCACCTTGCCAAACTTGTAACGGAATACTAGCTACTATTGCTGTTGCCCCAAGAGCCATCCAACGCTTCTTAGTAAAATATTTAAAAGCTACGTATACTAAGCTGATCAACAATACAAATAAGAGTAAACCATCACTTCTAGCAATAAAATCATTCCAACCCATATTATAAGTAGCACTTAAGGACCTCCAAAGAGGTATCCCCATTGGATATTCAGGAACGAATCCCATTTTCCTTCCAAGAAATTCTGGCGTCTTAGCTATTAAGGTCCAATTATTAGGACCTCCAAATATAGCTCTTGGCACAGCAGACCAATGTTTTAGTGCATCCGTTTGGTAGGTGGGCATTCTAAGTAATTGCCAAGCAATAAAAACTACTTTCTCGGCTAAAAACAAGAGCATTATTCCTTCATACCAAGCAATACTTTTTATTTTTTTAAGAATAGGAAGATTGGGAATAGTAGGAAACTGCTTTATAGATTTTAGAATTAGCGGAATATTAACAGCTACAGTAATTAATAATACTATAATTGAAAAAGTAGCAATTGTTCCTCCAATCATCCAAATGAACCAAAAAGCTAATGTGGTCTCCAAGAAGATGCCTGCCAAAATTGCTAGACAAAATCGCTCTAAACCGACAATTGTTCGGTCGGTTAAAAAAGGAAATGCAGCGCTACCTAAGAAGTAGTTTAGAAAAGTGTGAAAGAAAAGTATTAAAATATTCATTGAAAAATTACTGTACTAGATAAAATCCATTTGCCTCTACTAACACTCTTTGCTGCTGGTTTGGCTTTCTAGTTACTTTGTAAATAATTGATTTATTCTTCTTTCTTACGGTAGCCTTAAAGGTTTTATCAGCCAACCCATAGATGATATATAGTTTGAAATAGACATCCCCCATCCCTCCTTGAAATGCCCAGTTATTATCCTGGATAAATGGTCGAGCCTTGTCTACAAATTCTTGAACTTGTGAAATTGGTTCTACATACGGATAAGTCATCTCTACATCTTGGTACACTCCCCAATGATTTGCCATATTTCTAACATCTAATAGCAATATGGAGACTAATACACCAATGAAGGCAGCAACCAATAACGATTTTTTTAAAATAAAGAAAAAGGCTAAAGCGAGTATGCAGGCAAGAAAAAAAAGAAGAATTGTAAAGTTGAAATTATAAATCCTTTGAGGGATCGCAAAATTGACAATTTTAGGGCTATAAATTTCTTGCTCCATAAATACATCAAATTCTGCTTGGAGTGTAGATGTTACTAATTGGCTACTAATTACATAATTATTCGGCACTTTAGCGATGATATAGTCTATGTTTCCATGCCACTCCTCCATC
>CALHVP010000138.1 GCA_938038975.1 uncultured Maribacter sp.
GATATACCTATTGCAAAATTTACTACAGACCTCATATAATTACCATCAATAACCGCTGTGCCGTTATTTATAACTATACCAACGTTTGATACAATTGCATCTAAGCCTACTATATTTTGTGTTATTAATAAAGAGCCGGAATTTTGTAGAATTGCTGCGTTGTTAGTGGCATATATTGCTAAATTTCTAATTACGGTATTATCTGCCTCTACAATAAAAACATCTCCAGCGGTAGTATGTACCTGTATTTCTGGACGATCATAATTGGGTAGTACAATAGCAGAAGTTCCTACTGTTGTACCTCCAGCACCTATTGTTCCCGTATTCGTATCCGTTGCATACGCAGTTTGGGTACGCCCGTCTATATGGGTGTTATTAGAAGTAATGGTTGTTAGGGAATTTATTAAGGCAATATCAAAATAGGTTCCGTTGAAATTAGCATCAGCAGTTCTTCCCTGTGGGTCCGCCGTTGGAGGAATCATAAATATGGATGTATCCTCGCCAGGTGCCGGATCAAAAATACTATTGGCTTCTATATCCAGACCTGTTTCATCCAAATTATTTGAATTTATAATAAACCGATCCAGGGAACCTTGACCACTTGCGTTGGTATTAACGATTGTATTAAAATTAAAGCCAAAATCAATGTTACCAACACCTGCAGAAGCGATTACAACTTGGGATATCGATTGTGCATTGGTTATCGTCCCTGCTATCGCATCTGCCGTTGCAGCCAGGTTAGCGCCACCTACCTCATTCACGACTTCCGCCAAGCTAGTACCATTATATGCTGCCCGAAAGGTTTGTACTGGATAACTATCACAAAGGAAACTGGTACATCTAGAAGATTTAACGGAACCGTTTACAACCCTAATACTATACGTACCATCTGCCATACCCCCAAAGGCATAATCACCTACAGCGTCAGACACGGCAGTATCTACTAGACTTCCCAAAGAATCATATAATTCTACAGTTACTCCTGCAATTCCTACACCCGATGAAACTAAATTATTACGGCCATCACCGCCAGGGTAATTTACATCTTCAAAAACAGTACCTGATATTAAATTAGAGGGTACTTTAATTAATACAGCACTCGAAATCACTAAATCCTGACCCACATCTACATTGGTCGTTACTTGTGTATCTGCAATAGATATATAAGGTGATATATTATAGGTATCTAAATCTAACCCGTGTATATCTATATTATTGACTCCAGACAGACCATCATAAATTGTAGAATTATAAGCATTATTACCCGTTTGGCCTCCATCTCCACTTAAGATAGTGGTAACACCAGATTGACTAGTAATGGATAATTCCTCTGGGTTCGTAGAACCAGCACTAGAGCCATCTAATGTAGCATCTCCTTCATAAGACAAAAAGGTTGCTTTACTACCAGATGCACCAATAGCATAAAAATTATCTAAAGTAAATGTGGTACCAGCGTTTGAGGTAACATCAAAACCATAATACAAATTTAGAGTGGAGGCTGGTAAAGCTAAATCCTCATAAAAAATCATAAGTGACCACGCGCCCAACACTGTTGCAGAAGCACAATAATCCCCTCCATTATCTATATCCAAGTCTGTAACATCATATAAATTAGTTGTAGGATTAGTTATAAGATCAAAAGCATCTGTTACGTCTGAAATATAACCATAGAACTGAACATCACTTCCTAAGGAAGCATTAAAGAAGGAAGCTCCATAAATAACATCGGCTTCAACAGACTGACCCTCGAAAGTTACGATGTTGTCTGGATTACTATTTGAATGTGACCAATACAAATATGCCTTTTTAACTACAGCTCCGGTAGGGATTGTTGAAGTAACTTGCCCTGAAGATGTTGTGGTTATAGCACAAGGGTCTACACCATTAGATTGCGTTCTAAAAGTACCACCAGCAACGGTATAATCATAATTACCATTTAAATCGTCATATAATGTTAACGGAACATCTTGTGGAATGGCTGGATCGCCATCCGTAATGATTGCGGTGCCAAAACTTGCAATATCTACGCTATTGGTAGCATTAGAGAGATTCAAGAAAAATTCTTCATTACTTTCTCCAAATGTATTATCCACTAAATTTACCGTTACCGTTCTTGTCTGACCTGCAGCGCCTGAGAATGATAGACTACCTGTAGTTGACACATAATCCCCACCATTTAACGCAGTACCATCTGCAGTAGCATAATCCACAGTAAATGCACCTGTTGAAGTACCATTATAGGTAACTGTAAAGATAGCTGTACCATCTTCTTCAGCTACGGTAATATTATTTATGGTTAGGTAAGATGTAGATCCACGATATCGTACTTGTGTTGTTGTACCTCCATTAGTGGTAGCGCAATTAAACTGATTCAACAAAACCCTTACTTGCCCAGTAATTGGTGAGATAAACGATATTTCTGATTGTGTGGTTCCGCCAAAATCATCATTATAAGCTATAAAATTACCACTGGTATCATGTATGGTGAGTTGGGTGTCCCAACCTGCCAAACCTATAGTGCTTACCGTGTAAAATCCATTGGCGGTAACATTCATAGTAAAATACCGACCACCCCTTAAATTACCGGTAAATTGGTCCGCACTCGTTGGTGTTACTATAGTTCCAGAATTGGTGCCTCCAAAGGGGCATTGGCCGTAAGAATAACTAATAGATAAAAAAAGTATTAAAACAGATTTTATAACAATCTTCATAACCTAAATACTTAAACAGACTAATTTTATAAAATAAAAATAATTTCAAAAATAGGTATTTAATATACTTTTAACCTCTAAAAGTTGTCATTTATAGATAAATGTGATGTGATTTCCTTAAAAAGTAGTGGTGAGCCATTACTACAATACCAATTTGTTTAACTTTTGGCATTGTAAACGAATGGATTTTTTTAAGCATAAAAAAGGAGTATCTGGTTTACAGATACTCCTTTACTACGTTGTATTACTAGCTATTATAAAAAGTTACTCCAAAATTATAAATTCTGATCTTCGGTTTAAATCGTGCTTCTCTTGGGAGCACTTTACACCATCCGAACATTCATTGAAAGGCTTCGTTTCTCCAAAACCTTTACTTGCCAACCTATTAGACGAAATTCCTCGAAGAATCATATAATTAATTGTAGCCTCTGCACGTTTCTGAGAAAGCCATAAATTGTATGCAGCAGGACCTCTACTATCCGTATGTGAGTTTACCTGTATCTTTAAACTTGGATATTTTTCCATCGCTGCTATTACCTTCTCTACTTCTAGTTCAGAATCTTTACGAATGTTGTACTTGTTAAAATCGAAATATATAGTGCTCAGCTGTAATAACTTAGCCAAATCATCACCAAAGCCTGCTGTGATAACATCTCTCTCTAAATAAAAATCTATAATCTTAGGCTTACCATCAGATACTCCTATGTATTCTTCAAATGGAACATATCCTTCCATTAATGCTCTAACAAAATTACCTTGATTACAATCAAGAACCAACGTATAATTACCATCGGAATTGGTAATAGCAGATAGTATCTCTTCGTTTGCCTCATCAATAACCTTCACTGTAGCACCTACCAAAACGTTATTGGATATCTTGTCTCGTACAGTTCCTGATATTTTTTGAATACATTCAAATACTAATGGTTCTTTTTCTCCAAAACTATAAATATCGTCTTCTCCTAAACCAGCTTCTCTATTGGAAGCCATATACCCTGTTTTAGTAGAATCGTCAAAAATAAAAGTGAAATCATCTCTATTACTATTTATTGGTTCTCCAACATTGAGCACCCTTCCTTGAAAATCTTTTCTCTTTATTTTTGTTGCAAAGACATCTAAGCCACCTAAACCTGGATGACCATCAGAAGAAAAATATAATATTTCATCTCTAGTAACAAATGGAAAAGTTTCTCTTGCTTCCGTATTAATATTTGGACCCAAATTCTCTGGGTTACTAAACGTTCCGTCATCGTTTATGGTTACCATAAAAATATCTGATAAACCAAACGTACCTGGCATATCAGAGACGAAATAAAGTGTGTTCTCATCAGGACTTAATGCAGGATTTGCTACAGAATAAGAATTATTATTAAATGGAAGCTCTTCTATTTCACTCCATAAACCATCAATCATTTTAGCTCTGAAAATTTTAAGCCTAATAATTCCTTTTTCATCTTTAACATACTTACCCTCCACAATATTGTTTCTGGTAAAATAAAGTGTTTCTCCATCGGAAGTAACCACAGATGTTGATTCATGTAGTCTGGTATTTACTTGTTCACCAAACTTGACGACTTTATTTTGAGATATGCTATCTGAATTTACTTTATACAAATCCAAAAAATCCTTGGAATTCCAAGTGTGTCTATATCTAGCAAAATTACCAGTATCTCTATCAGAAGAAAATATTAAGCCCTCCTTATAATAAGTAGGAGCAAATTCTGAATAAACAGAATTATACTCAAAAGGTTTGATATCATATCTTCCTGAATTTGCCTTAATTTCAGCCAAATAATCTCTTTCTTTCTTAAATGCACTAGCTCTACCATCACCGGTGGTTAACATAGTAAATTTTGCCATTATTTCATTAGAAGCATCATAATCCCCTAATGTTTTTAATGTTTGAGCATATTTGAAGTAGTCTTCAGGTGCAATAGCATCAGAAAACTCTGTAACAAGCCTAGCATAGGTTTCCGCTGCTTCTTGATAATTGGCGTTATAATAATAAGAGTTGCCCAACTTCTTAAGCAAATCCGCAGAGACAAAACCCTTGTCCAAAACTTTTTTATAAATATCTATAGCTGGCCTAAACGAGTATTCCTCGTATTTCTCATTTGCCTTGGTCACTAATCTTTCTTGACCAAAAGAGATACCTTGTACCGTAATTACGAATAGAATGAATACTATATATGCTTTCTTTATCATGACTCTTTTACGTATTAAAAGAAACGTGGTGATACCAATCTTTGGAACGATTTGACAAGTTCATACCTTAAAAATACTTCAAAGGAACCATCGTTAAATCTAGTACCTCCTAACTGTGTAGTTTCTCTATCATATGCTAAACCTAACATGAACTGATCCGAAATTTGAAACCCTGCCATTGTACTCACCGCAGCATCCAATCTATACGCGGCACCAAAAGTAAATTTATCGGCAAACATAAAATTTGCGGAAAGATCTACTTGCAAAGGTGCTCCTCCAACCATTTTTGTTAGTAATGCTGGTTTAAACTTTAAATTTCCGTTCAAATCAAACACATAACCCGTAATCAAATAAAAATTAATCCTTTCCTGTGAAAGAAATTGTACGGAGTTAGCATCCGTCTGTGAATTATCAAAATGTTCGGTTTGGAGTAAGTTTGGCGCAGAAAGACCCGCATAAAACTTATTCGTATGATAATAAAACCCAATACCTACATTAGGAGAAATCCTATTCTCAATATTGTCAGCACTTACTGGTTCGGCATCAAAATTTCTTAATTTATTAAAATCAAGACTTAAAACATTTAAACCTGCTTTAACACCAAAAGACAATTTAGCATCTTGAGCTACCTCAATGGTATAGGATAAAACCCCATCAAAATATGTTTCCTGAACTGTACCATCCCCTATTTCATCATTAACGATAGAAATACCATAACCCAACTTACTATTTCTAATTGGCGAATGAATATTTAAAGTTTGTGAAGTTGGAGCTCCTTCTAAACCTACCCACTGTGCCCTGTATAACGCAGCAGCACTTAATTGTCCACGAGATCCTGCATATGCAGGATTTACACTCACAGTATTAAACATATATTGAGTGTACTGTGCATCTTGTTGGGCATTCGTCTCACCCGCGTAGATTAACGCTAAAAAAAGTAACCCAAAGAATTTATTCTTGATTTTCATGTGGTTATTCTAATTATCTGCTTATGTAAAGATACTGACTATCTACCTTACTCACTCCTTCGAGTGTGGTATAATCAAAGATGTAATAATAGACGCCTGATGGTAAGTAATCTTCAACGCTTAATGTAGATCTTCCTCTTGACCTACCATCAAAAACATTGTTCTGATTATTATAATCTTTGCCTTCGTAAACTGCAACACCCCATCTATTAAAAATCTTTAATGTACTATTTCTAATATTTTCAACACCCCGAATAAAAAGAAAATCATTTTTACCATCAGCGTTTGGCGAAACAAGCTGATTGACCTCTATATCCAGTATTTGCGGCTCATTTACTACTATTGTTACTAGCGCAGTATCACAATTCCCTAAAATATCACAAACCGTATATTCAAAGGTGTCGGTACCACTAAAGCCTTCATTAGGTGTATAAGTCATAAAGTCATCCAGTAGGTCATTTGGAGTACCTCCATCATTACGTTCTACTATACCATTAGAAGCATCAATGAATGTTAGTAATCCGTCATTTGGAACACCTGAATCATTTACAAAAATGTCTATGTTAACTGAAGTTTCTGGATCCGTAACTTCTGAATCATCAACTAAATCAAACATTGGAACATTATCTGGATCTAAATAATCTGGAGTACCATCTCCATCCGTATCATCATTGGTTGGGTCACCATCACCATCTGCATCCTCATCCTCTGTTGGGGTGCCGTCACCATCATCATCTAAATCTCTGTAGTTAACATCCTCGG
>CALHVP010000139.1 GCA_938038975.1 uncultured Maribacter sp.
TTTCCAATTAGGGACCATCATCCAAGCATCCAAGGCCATTCCAATTACTCCTTTTCTTTTTATAAGTTCTAATAGTTGTTCATCTGAAAATTGGCGATTATGATCTACAAAGGTTCTGCAATTATTATGACTTGCCCATACGGGTCCTTCATATATTTTCATGGTTTCCCAGAAACTCTGGTCGCAAAGATGTGTGGCATCTAAAATGAGTTTTAATCGCTCAATTTCTTTTAGTAGTTCTTTACCCTTTCTGCCAATACCACCTATGGAATCTGTTCCAAATGCGTAAGTTCCTGGGCCGTAATGCGCAGGACCTATAGCCCTTAGGCCTTGCTCATATGATTTTTCTAGATAGTCTATATTGATGATGGAGTCCGCTCCTTCTAAACTTAGTATGTATCCAATTGGTGTGTGAATAGGGTCTTTTTCCCAGTCTTTAAGATGTTGTAAAAGTTCTTTAGAATTTTTTATTTGTCTTAGTTCGCCAGCAGCTTCCATGGATTTGTACCAAGCCAATTGTCCTTGTGTTTGCGCCCAAGCTTGATGCGGAGAATTCCATCCAGGAAGTGGATTTTCTTTATGAACATGCCTAGCTATCTGTGTGGCAACACATAACCCAATATTCCCTTTTCTAAGGGCTTCAAAAGAAACCGTATTGTTACCGCGATCAGGCTTGTCAGTTAGTCCTTTTTCGCTTTCACGAATATCGGCTACAGACCACCTAAGATTTCGGTTCCATTCCATAGCGTTCATGGAAAGGTCTAAATGTGCATCAAAAATGAACATAGTTATATAGTTAGTTTTTGATTCCGAGCAGCAACCTTCCAGGCTGTTTTAATCCTGTTGTTTTCTACAACTAGTAAGCTGTCATATTTTGCGACTGTGGGACAAATATGTTTTGGAATAGCGTAATGGGCATCGCCTACATTTAGAATTTTAAGATCATCATATTCTACAACCAAATGTTCTTCAGATTGTTTTATTTGTTTCCCATGTTTCAAGGTTAAGAATTGTACCCTAGGGAAATCCATTTCTGGTGCTATAGATTTATGACCTAAATCAAAGCAGAGAATTCCCGCTTTTGGTTTGCTAATAATTCTTGTGAATAGCACTGCTGCATGAAGAAAATTCATTTCCGGAAACAAGTCTCCATAACCGGCATCCCAAAGCAAGGTGGTTCCAGGGCTGGAGATTACATTTTTTCTTTTGCAATGAAAAGGAAAGGTGGGTGAGCCACCTGCAATAAGTATAGGTTCTGGCAGACCTGCTTTAAGAATAGCATCCTTTAATTCAAGTACCGTTTTAAATACGTCATCACAAGCCGATTGTCGTACCGTTACATCAGTATTTCTTAAATGTCCATCATAGGCATGAAGCCCTTCAATTTTTAAGAATTTGTGTTCTTCTATTAATTGATAGAGTTCCAAAGCTTCTTTTTCTGGAGCTATACCCGTCCGGTTCATCCCAACATTTAAATCAATATATAAAGATATAGTTATGTTGTTCTGCTCCGCGATGTTACCAAGCTCGGTAGCTGTAACTTCATTGTCTACTAGCGTAGAGAAACGCAAATTAGGATATGTTGTTACAAGTTGAACATATCTATTTTGATTAGCTCCAACAGCTTGCATTGCCAAAAGTATATCCGGTGCATTACAGTTTGCTAATAGTTCTGCTTCTGCAATAGTGGCACATTTAAACTTGGTGATACCCTTCTCCATTTGCATGGCAATAATCTCCGCATTCTTATGGGTTTTTATATGCGGACGTAAGTTTTCAGGTCCACCAGCCATGTGTACCATCGTCTCAATATTATGCGCTATCCGTTTAGGAAACACTAATAGTGAGGGAGATATTACGGCATCGGTAGTATCCAAGGTGTACCAAGAATTTGTGTTCATGTATTTTATTTATGAAGTTCAAACATTGCCTCAATTTCCACAGCTATTCCGCCAGGAAGCATCATACCTACTGCGCTACGTACGCCTACGCCATTTTCACTACCAAACACATCAGCCATAAGTTCACTGTACCCATTAATAACCAATGGATGATCACCGAAATCGGGGGTGCAATTGACCATTCCTAAGCTTTTTACCAAGCGCTTGATTCGGTCTACATCCCCAAAATGAGTAGTGATAGTTGCTAGCATGGTTAGTGCCGTCTGGCGTGCAGCAGCTTTTCCTTCCTCCATAGTTAGATTATCACCAACACGACCTACGATTAGGGAACCGTCTGTACGCAAACAGCCTTGACCAGATACATATAAAAAATTATCTACGACCAATACAGGTTTGTATAGCCCTGCAGGCGGTGGGGCTGGAGGCAGGATAAGTCCAAGTTCTTTAATTCTTTCTGAAGCTTTCATAGTTTAGGTTTTTTTGGTTCAAGGTTCAAGGTTCAAGGTTCAAAGTAATCAATAAACAGTTTTTTTTTGGGAGAAATGGGGTGTGGTAAACTTCATATAAAGATATCCAAAACGAGCACCCCAAGCAAACCCATGATACCAACTGTAGTTTCCATCAAAGTCCAACTTTTCAGCGTGTCTTTTACAGAGAGGTTAAAATATTCTTTAAAAAGCCAAAACCCGCTGTCATTAACATGAGAGAGCATTAGGCTACCGGAGCCAATGGCTAGTACCATGAGTTCCGGACTTACATCTGTACCTGTAGCCAATGGGAGTACAATTCCTGCTGCGGTGAGTCCGGCTACAGTTGCAGAGCCAACACATACTCTAATTACCGTTGCAATAAGCCATGCTAAAATAAGCGGAGACACAGAAGAATCTTTTAGTATCTCTCCAATATATTCG
>CALHVP010000140.1 GCA_938038975.1 uncultured Maribacter sp.
TGCAGTCACTACTCCAGAGCTCTTAGAACAGGATCCAGAAAATCAATTATTAGCAAGGGCGTCTAGACTTAGATTAACTGCTGAAATGATACGAGATCAAGCCTTAGCAATTAGCGGTTTACTTGTAAAGGAAGTAGGCGGGCCAAGCGTTAAGCCATATCAGCCAGCAGGTATTTGGGAAGAAACTACTGGTGGTGGTGGTGGTAGTACCTCGAACTATGTAGTAGGAACTGGAGATGATTTATACCGTAAAAGCTTATATACTTTTTGGAAAAGAACGGTTCCGCCGCCAAGCATGATGACTTTTGATTCTGCGTCTAGGGATTTATGTTCTGTAAAACGCCAAGAAACAAATACACCTTTACAGGCTTTGGTATTATTAAATGACCCACAAATGATAGAAGCAGCGAGGGCACTGGCTGCAAATACAGTAAAAAAATATCCAAAAAGCATAGAGAAACAAATTGGTTATGTATTCCAGAAGGCAACTTCTAGGTTACCAGATGCGGAAGAAGCTGTGATGTTAATGGATCATTATAAGGATATGCTTGCAAAAATGGATAACGGCGTCTTTACAGCAAAAGAATATATAGATATAGGTGAATTTAAGTCAGATACCAGTGTTCCCGATAAGCAATTAGCTTCATTGGCATTAGTAGCACATACGGTACTTAATTTAGATGAAACAATAACAAGAGGTTAATTATGAGTGAAAAGAAAATTCTAGAGGAAAATTCGCTTTTACTAAACAGAAGATCCTTTTTAGGAAAAGCAGCTTTAGGAGCAGGTTCAGTAGCCTTAGCTTCTTTATTGGGCAGTCAATTTTTTAGAAAGGACAAAAACGGTATTATCACCAAGGACAATGATTTTGGTGGGACTAATGGAATGTTGAATGCCTTGCATCACGCTTCTAAAGCTAAACGAGTTATTTATTTATTTCAAAGTGGCGGCCCTTCGCAGTTGGAGTTATTTGACTATAAACCCACACTTATAAAACGTAGAGGGCAAGAATTACCAGACTCTATAAGACAGGGCCAACGTTTAACAGGAATGACTGCTGGTCAATCTAGTTTTCCATTAGCGGGTTCTGTCTTCGATTTTAAGCAATACGGTCAGAATGGAACCTATATAAGTGATTTACTTCCCTATACGGCCAAGATGGTAGACGAGTTATGTATTATCAAGTCGATGTATACAGAAGCTATCAATCATGATCCTGCGGTAACCTTTTTCCAAACAGGATCACAACAACCTGGTCGTCCAAGTATGGGGTCGTGGTTAAGTTATGGTTTGGGCAGTGAGAATAAAAATTTACCTGCCTTTAGTGTACTGCTTTCTAGAGGCTCTGGAAGACCAAGCGGACAGCCACTATACACTAGATTATGGGGTAATGGATTCTTACACTCGCTGCATCAAGGAGTTCAATTTAGAGCTGCAAAAGATCCTGTATTGTATCTAAATGACCCAAAAGGGGTTACCAAAGAAGGAAAGCGAGCTATTTTGGATAAATTGGCCGAAATGAACGACAAGCAATTTCAGGATTATGGAAACCCAGAAATACAAAGTAGAATAGCCCAGTACGAAATGGCGTATAAAATGCAAACTTCTGTTCCCGATGTTATGAGTACGGAGAAGGAACCGGATTACATTTATAAAATGTACGGAGCTGATGCAAAAATTCCAGGTACCTATGCTGCTAATTGTCTTTTAGCGAGAAGATTAGCAGAGCAAGATGTTCGGTTTATACAATTGTACCACATGGGTTGGGATCAACACGATAACCTTCCTGGTGCTATAGAAAAACAAGCTAAAGATGTAGATCAAGCCTCTGCTGCCCTTATTGCAGATTTAAAACAACGTGGTTTGCTAGAGGATACCTTAGTTATTTGGGGTGGCGAGTTCGGTAGAACAAACTACTCACAAGGATTACTAACCGATACAAGTTATGGTAGAGATCACCACCCAAGATGCTTTACCATGTGGATGGCCGGCGGTGGGGTTAAGCCAGGTGTTGTTTATGGTGAGACCGATGAGTTCGGCTATAATATTGTAAAGGACCCTGTGCATGTACACGATTTTCAAGCTACTATGCTACATTTATTAGGTATTGATCATGAGAAATTAACGTATAAGCATCAAGGAAGAAGATTCCGTTTAACAGATGTAGAAGGACACGTTTTAAATGATTTGTTGGTCTAATGGAGAGACGAAAATTTATTAGGAATAGCAGTTTGCTTTCCGCAGGAATCGTAAGTGGTATGTCCTATGCAAATCCATTTAGCAGCTACAAAGATGCTATTATAGGTCATAACTCGCATCAGTATAAAATAGACTTGCAATGGGGCGCATTAAATTCTAATTTTTACCCTGTTAATGATTGCCATGAAATGGTGCAAGATTCTAAGGGTAGAATCCTAATGCTAACTAATCATACCAAAAACAATGTCATTGTGTATGACCGCTCAGGTAAACTTTTAGAAGTTTGGGGAACAGATTATCCTGGAGCGCATGGACTTACATTGAATGTGGAAAATGGCGAGGATATGCTTTACATAGCTGACAATAACAGGCATGAAGTCATTAAAACCGACATTAAAGGACAAGTAATTCAAGTATTTAAATACCCTAAGGAATCTGGTAAATACAAAACAAAGGAAAGTTATGTGCCCACAGAAACGGCGATAGCTCCTAACGGAGATGTGTATATTGCTGATGGTTATGGGGAGCAATACATTATGCATTACAGTGCAAAAGGAGAACTTTTAAACGTATTTGGAGGAAGGGGAGAAGAAGACCATCAATTTAACAATGCTCATGGTATTTGTTTAGATACTAGAGATGCAGCCAACCCTACTTTATTAATTACAGCAAGACAACAGAATAAATTGAAACGTTTTAGCCTTGATGGAGAATACCTAAGTACGATTGACTTACCGGGCGCATATATCTGTAGACCAGTTATTCATGGAAAAGAAATTTACCTAGCCACAATTTGGTCTGGTGACGGTTCCGAAGGGACTGGATTTATAAGCATCCTAAATGAGCAAAATGAATTGGTATCTGCACCTGGTGGATGCAACCCTGTTTATACGGATGGTAAATTAACTCCGATGTATCAGGCGTTGAATGTCTTTCATCACCCGCATGATGTCTGCGTAGATGAGGATGAAAACTTATATGTTGCACAATGGAATTCTGGTAAAACATATCCCATAAAATTATATCGCGTCTAATGAGTTCTAAATTTTATTTTATAACATGTGTTTTGTTAATACTATCCGCATGCAAGGAACAAAAAGAAGCTGTGGTTTATTCATCTGCAGAAATTCTTCAGTTAGCAGCACCTCAAGTACAAGTAGATTCCCTTTTATTTAATCATAAAGCGGAAGTAGTCGCTGTCTTTGATATGGATGGAGTTGAAATTCGTTATACTTCAGATGGTGCCGAAGTAACAGATACATCCATGTTATACGATAAAAAGTTAGCGGTAACGGAGCCTTCAGAATTTACCTTTAGAGCTTTTCATACCGATTATTTACCAAGTAAACCTATTAGTACTAGACTGTTAAAGGTTAAAAAAGATGTTTCAACTGCAAGCGTAACGCTAACACCGCAACCAGATAAAAAGTATAGTGGAGGAGGAGCCAAAGTATTGGTAGATTTACAAAAAGGAACTACGCAGTTTAGAGCAGGAGATCACTGGCTGGGTTTACAAGGAAAGCAAATTAAAATAGCATTAGAGTTTGAACAAGAAACCACCATTTCTAAATTGATAATTAGTTCATTAAATGATCATGGTTCTTGGATTTTTCTACCTAAGGGCATTCGTGTCTTTACAAATGATAAGCAAGAGCTAGGTATGGCAGCCATTCCAATTCCTACAGAAATGGAACCAAAAACTATTGCGCTTTTAGATGTTCCTATTGTTCCTGGAACCTATAAAAATATAGAAATCCATATAGACCTTTTGGAAACCATTCCTCAATGGCATCAAGGTTCAGGTACTTCCCCTTTCTTTTTTATTGACGAAATATTAGTAGAATAAAGCATGACAAACTTGTTTATAAATATTGGTAATTTTCATCCGGTTTTGGTGCATATGCCTATCGGAATATTAATGTTTGCGTTTCTGTTAGAAATTTATCAGCGTATAAAGCCTTCTGAAAATTTAGGCACTAGTATTAAACTTGCCTTGGGTATTGGAGTTTTAAGTGCATTTGCAGCCATAGGAACTGGTCTATGGTTAGAGGAGCACGGGGCCTATGATGAAGAGTTACTTTTTAGACATAAATGGATGGCAATTGCCCTAACGGTAGTTTCCATCATCATTTTCTTTGCTAAGGAAACAAAAAAACCACTTTTGGCTAAATTATATTTTCCACTATTCATTGCAGTGAATATTATGCTAGTACTAGCAGGCCATTGGGGTGGTAGCATGACGCACGGGGAAGGGTTTCTTACCAAAGCGAGTCCTTCTGATAAACAGACTATTGAAAATATAGACGAGGCTATTGTTTACCATGATGTTATACGACCTATTCTAGATGCTAAATGTGTAAGTTGCCATAATTCCAAAAAAGCAGAGGGTAATTTATTAATGACTTCTCAGGCAGAACTTCTTGCTGGTGGAGACACGGGCAGCCCTATGGATTCTGTTTTAGATTTTGGAAAGCCTTTAATGGCACATAGAGTAGCATTACCAATAGAAGATGAAGAGCATATGCCTCCAAAAGGTAAAGTGCAACTAACGCCTAATGAAATAGCCCTATTGAATTGGTGGTTAGAAAATAAAAACTGTTTTGAATGTAAAACAGCAGATTTAGTACGAAACAAAAAAATACAAGGGTACTTAAATGAATTGGAATCAGACACCTCTACGAGAGCTGTATTGGCTTCCTCCTTGGAACCAGCTCCAGACGAATGGTTGTCTAATTTAAAAGCCACAGGAACAGCTATATATCCATTAAAAGAGGAAAGCCCTTTATACCTTGTTTATTTAGCAAACAAAGTGGATTTGACCGAATCTTCTTTTGAGCTACTTGAGGAGTATTCTGAACATATTGTAGAACTTAATTTAGCAAATTCAAACTTCAGCGATTCCTTGGTTTCTGTACTTTCAAATTTTGAAAATCTTACAAAATTACAGCTACAGAATACTGCTATAACAGATAAGGGTTTTAAAGAAATAGTTAAATTGGAGCACTTAGAATCTTTAAACCTTTACGGTACCACACTTACGGATGCTGCTCTGGATGATTTAAAGTCTTTACCAAAACTTACAGATATCTACCTCTGGAAAACAGCTATTACAATGGATGCTATGAATGGGTATGCAGCATCAAACCCAAGTACTACCATACATAGCATAGACATGGATATGTTTGCGGCTACGGAGCTATTGCCTCCTACTATTATGGCAGACAACTATTTTATTAAGGATCAAGTAGAAGTTGAGATTAGCTACCCTTTTGATGATACAGCTATCTATTATACTTTGGATGGTACTGAACCTGATACCACTTCAACCCGATACACCTCACCGTTAACAATAGCTAATACATTAGACCTTAAGGCGGTAACTGCAAAATTAGGCTGGGGTATAAGTGAGACTGCTTTGGCTAATTTTAAGAAAAGCACCATCGATTATACGAATGTATCTATAAATAAAGCTCCCGCTGAAAAGTATACAGG
>CALHVP010000141.1 GCA_938038975.1 uncultured Maribacter sp.
TGCTTTGGGTAAAACAGATACCTATGTAAAGAAGAATTTTATAGTAAGTCTAACCCAAGGTGAAAAATTTGACACATGTTTTTTATACACCTCGTTCAATAAGAATGCTGTGATGGAAGGAAGAGCCATTACCTTAGAAAAGGAGGGTTACTTTTTAATGGGTTATAATGAGAAGTTGTTTCAACCTACAGTGCGAAAAATATATACAGAGTTAGAACGCACTAAAGTATATTGGCTTAATTGGAGTAATAAGACACCAAATTATAAAAAATACAATGCACAAATAAGTAGAAGTGCTATTACACTTAAGTTATTAAGTTACGACAAGACAGGTGCTGTATTAGCGGCTGCTACTACCTCTTTACCTGAAACTATTGGTGAGGTACGGAATTGGGATTATCGTTTCTGTTGGATACGCGATGCGTCTATGGCCATTAAAGTTATTGGTGATTTAGGACATAGAAACGTGGCCAAACGGTACCTACAATTTATAGTGGATTTGATTCCAGATAAGGATGAAAAACTGCAAATTATGTATGGTATAAATAAGGAAAAGAAATTAACCGAAGTCACTTTGGAACACTTAGCTGGCTACAAAGGTTCAGCACCCGTACGTGTAGGAAATGCAGCATACAAACAAAAACAGAATGATATTTATGGTATTCTGATGGATGTCATCTATGAACAGTTATCTAAGTATCATAATGATACAGAGAATGGCGAGGAACTCTGGGGAATTACCAAAGGAATCGTTTGGATTGTTTCCAACCACTGGAAAGAGGCGGATAAAGGAATCTGGGAGTTTAGAGCAGAGGACCGTCATTTTACCTTTTCTAAGGTATTATGTTGGGTAGCGATAGATAGAGCAATAAAAGTGGCTAGGATATTTAAAAAGACAGCCAAAATAGAAAAGTGGACGGCCTTAGAGCAAGAGATAAAAAAGGATATTCATGAGAATGCATGGAACTCAGATGTAAATGCATTTACACAATCCTATGGTAGCCCAGATATGGATGCTTCTGTTTTATTGATGGAGTCCTACGGATTTATCCATGCTAAAGACCCAAAATTTGTAAGCACTGTTAAAGCCATAGAGAAGGAGCTTAGTAATGATGGTTTATTATATAGATATAAGAATGAAGATGATTTTGGATTGCCTTCTTCCTCCTTTACAATCTGTACATTTTGGTTTATTAATAGCCTATTTAAAATAGGAGAAGAGGAAAAAGCAATGAAACAATTTGATAAACTTTTATCTTATAGTAATCATTTAGGTCTCTTTAGTGAAGATATTGATTTTAAGACAAAACGATTATTAGGAAACTTTCCGCAAGCGTACTCGCATTTAGCACTAATAGAGTGTGCTGTGCTATTTTCTAATAAAGAAAGTGAAGAACAGGTTTTAGAGTCAATTAGTTAGGTTTACGACTAATGCTGATGATATTCTACATGTCATTCTGAGCGTAATCGAAGACTTGGGAGTTCGTTGTTTTGATTGCATTTCGACTGCGCTCAACGTGACACACGAAGATGTCATTCTGAGCGCAGTCGAAGACTTGGGAGTAACTGTTTTTAATAGCATTTCCCCCGAACCGTCGGGGGAGCTCCATGTGACACGCGAACATGTCATTCTGAGCGCAGTCGAAGACTTGGGAGTAACTATTTTTTATAGCATTTCCCCCGAACCGTCGGGGGAGCTCCATGTAACACATGTCTAATTCTAAAAATAGTTTGGTTATACCGTATCAGCTAGTTTGCAAATTTTGTCTAGTAGATTTTTAAAATGGACCTCTGTCGTAAAGGGGTTCATGACCGTTACTCTTAAGTAGTGAACACCTCTTAATTTAGTCTGTACAATATAAAACTCACCATCTACCAACAAGGCTTGTCGGATAGTTTCGTTTTGTTTGTTCTGTGCTTCTAGAGATGCATGTTTGTCTACATATTTAAAACAAACGATGTTGGACATGGGAGTAACTGCAATTTCAAATTTAGAATGTCTCTTAATAATTTTAGCAAACTGAGCACCCAAATCAAATAGGTGAGTCACATAGGCGTCAAAAACATCTTCGCCATATAGTTTTAATAGGGTAAACCAATGAATACTCATCATGGTCTTGGTGCACTCAAAGGTCTTTTTTCCAGAATTACACCAATCCTCCAGTTCGGATTCTGATAATAGGTAGTCCGCTTTTTGACTAAACGTCACGTTGGTGTGCGCACTTTTCTTATATAATAATGCCGTAGTAAGGGCTGGCATCATCATCATTTTATGTCCGTCTATGACCACGGAATCTGCTTCATCAATTCCTTTTAAAAGGGTTTTGTATTTTGGAGAAAAAATAGCAGCACCGCCATGAGCACCATCTATATGAAACCAGAGTTTTTTGCTTTTTGCGAAGTCGGCGATTTTTTGTAAATCATCAAACATTCCTGTGGCAGTGCTTGGAGCACTTCCTATAATTGCAAAAATATGAATGCCTTTCTGCTGCGCTTCTGTGTATTTATCTTCTAGCAGTGCGGTATTCATTCTAAAATCTGTAGTAGTAGGTATTTTAATAATTCCTTGCTCTCCCAGCCCCATTATTTTGGCAGCTCTATCTACACAGTAGTGCGCTTGTTCACTTACCATGATTCCTAGTTGTTGTGTGGATCCTTGGTTCCAAATATCCGCATCAATACTAACTTTTCGTGCGGTAAGCAATGCAGTTAAATTTGCTAATGTCCCTCCAGAGGTAATGAATCCTCCAGAATTTGTGTCATAGCCTATTTTTTTACAGAGCACATCGGTTACAACGCGTTCTATGGCAGAAGGGGACATGCCCATTTCATATACAGCCATGCCATTATTAAGTAAGGAGCTTATCATGCCTGTTAGGGCAGTCATAGGCGCTGTAGGCGTAACTTGATGGCCAATGTAATGGGGATGATGTATGTAGGTAGTTCTTTTGGTAATTTCTGAGAATAGCTCGTTTTTATCTCCTTTTTCTAAGAAGGTTTCCCAAAAAGTCAGCTCTTTCTCAGGTTCGTTCCAGTGAATCGCATTCCCAGATTTCTGTTGTAGTTTGTCTTCTAAATGATCTGCGAGCTGATCAATTAATTCGTGACCTTTTTTTCTGAATGCTTCAGTATCGTAAACTTGTTTTAGAAGGGATGTATGCATTTACCAAAATTAGATGCTTATAGGTATATGTGCAAATAAAAAACCGTCCACCAAATGGCAGACGGATTTTCTTCTGTTAAAAACAAAAGTATGTTGAGTTAGTCAAATGTGTACCCATTGTCAGCAGCTACTTTGTCCGCTATCTGCGTACGTAGTGCAATGACATTTGGATTGTTTGTATACTTCGTAAATCGCTTTAAACCCATAAGCATCATGCGTTGCTCATCACCTTCTGCAAAAGAAACAATTGCTTCTTTTCCTTTTTGTATTACAATTTCTGTAGCTCTATATAAGTACAGCTTAGACATTGCAATTTGAGTAGCCTGTGCTTCTTCACCGAATCTTTTAGCATTCTTTTCAGTTCTTAAAATGGCAGATTCTGCCAAATACGCTTGAATAAGAATATCAGATGCAGCCATCATTAATTGTTGGTGCTCTTCTAATTGAGGACCAAATTTTTGCACTGCACTACCAGATACCATTAAGAATACTTTCTTTAATCTTTTGATTAAGTCTTTTTCTTCTGCAAAAAGTTCTGAGAAGTCTGGAGTATCAAAAGAGGGTATTCCCATTAATTCTTCACCAACTGCGGTTGCAGGTCCTAAAAGATCTACATGACCTTTCATTGCTTTTTTAACCAACATACCTACCGCTAACATGCGATTAATTTCGTTAGTACCTTCGTATATTCTTGCAATTCTAGCATCTCTCCAAGCAGATTCCATTGGTGTATCTGCACTAAAGCCCATACCTCCAAATATCTGAACACCTTCATCTGCAGTTTGTTGTACGTGCTCCGAAACTGCAACTTTTAAAATAGAACATTCAATTGCATATTCCTCAACACCTTTTAATTCTGCTTCTTGATGCGTGTTACCATCTGCTACGCGCATGGCAATACGATCTTCAATATTCTTAGCAGCTCTGTAACATGCCGCTTCATCTACATACGCATTGGTCGTCATATCCGCTATTTTGGCTTTAATAGCACCAAAATTCATAATAGGAGTCTTAAATTGAATCCGCTCGTTTGCGTATTTAGTTGCTTCGTTAATCACACGTCTTTGTGCTTCTAAACATGCAGCAGCTAATTTAATACGTCCAACGTTTAATGCGTTCATGGCAATTTTAAAACCATTACCACGCTCAGAAAGCATATTCTCTACAGGAACCTTTGTATCACTAAAGAAAACCTGACGCGTAGAAGAGGAATGTATACCTAATTTCTTTTCTTCGTCACCTAAAGTAATTCCGTTACTTAGATCATTCTCAACGATAAACCCAGTAATATTTTTGTCATCTCCTATTCTTGCGAATACAATAAAAACGCTACAGAAGCCTGCATTGGAAATCCACATTTTCTGCCCCGTAATGTTGTAGTGCGTTCCATCTTCCGATAATACTGCTTTTGTTTTACCTGAATTTGCATCTGAACCAGCTCCTGGCTCCGTTAAGCAATACGCTCCAAACCACTCACCTGAAGCTAATTTTGGAACATATTTTTGTTTTTGTTCTTCTGTACCATATAAGGTGATTGGCATAGTACCAATACCTGTATGTGCGCCAAAAGCGGTGCTGAAGGATCCAGTAGCTCCAGAGATATAATCACAAACTAACATGGTAGAGACAAAACCCATACCCATACCACCATAAGATTCTGGTACAGCAACACTTAACAATCCAAGTTCACCTGCCTTACGCATGGTTTCCTCGGTATATGCGTAGTCTTTTTGCTCAAAACGCTCCCAATGCGCCCATAATTCTCTATCCACGAATTCCTTCGTACTGTCACGCATCATTTTTTGCTCTTCGGATAAATCCTCCAAAGTAAAAACGTCTTCACATTTTGTTTCCTTAACTAGAAACTGACCGCCTCTTAGTATTTCTTTTGTTGTTGTTTCCATATCCTCTCCCCAGCCCTCTCCAAGAGGAGAGGGATTTTAACGGGTATTTTTAATTTAACTTATTTTATTCTTATGTTTTGTTCCCCCATTGGGGGTTAGGGGGCTTTTAGTTTAAAAATTCGAATACTCCAGCAGCACCTTGTCCTGTTCCCACGCACATGGTTACCATTCCGTATTGGCCTTGCATTTTTCTTTTACGCATCTCGTCAAACAATTGAACCGATAATTTAGCGCCAGTACAACCTAACGGATGTCCAAGAGCAATAGCTCCGCCGTTTACATTCACGATATCTTGGTTTAATCCTAATTCACGAACAACTGCTAATGATTGTGAAGCAAAAGCTTCATTTAATTCAATTAAATTGATATCATCTTGTTTTAATCCAGCCTGCTTAAGCACTTTAGGAATGGCTGCAATTGGTCCAATACCCATAATTCTTGGAGGAACACCTGCAGCAGCGTAATTTACTAGTCTAGCAATTGGCTCAAGATTTAGTTCTTTAACCATTTCTTCGCTCATGATTAATACAAAAGCAGCCCCATCACTCATTTGAGAGGAGTTACCAGCAGTAACACTTCCGCCTGCAGCGAAAACTGGTCTAAGTTTATTTAAAACTTCTACAGATGTTCCTGCTCTTGGCCCTTCATCTTTAGTTACTGTATATTTTTTTGTTGCCTTTTTTCCATCAGCACCAATGTACGTTTGCTCAACTTCAATAGGAACTATCTGGTCTTGAAAACGGTCTTCGGCTTGCGCACGTAACGCCTTTACATGGGAGTTATAAGCGAATTCATCTTGATCTTCTCGAGATACCTTATACTCATTAGCAACGGCTTCTGCAGTATTTCCCATGCCCCAATAATAATCCTCGTGGCCTGCTTTAACTACATCGTAGTTTAATTCGGTTTTGTAACCTGTCATTGGAACTGAGCTCATGCTTTCTGCTCCACCAGCGATGATGCAATCTGCCATTCCGGATTGAATTTTAGCAGTAGCCATTCCAATAGTTTCAATACCGGATGAGCAAAAACGGTTCACCGTTACCCCAGGAACATCTACTATGTCTAATCCCATTAAAGAGATAAGACGTGCCATGTTTAGTCCTTGAGATCCTTCTGGCATTGCATTGCCTACAATAACATCATCAATCCGTTTTTTATCAAAGTTTGGCAGTTCTTTCATCATATATTCGATGGTTTCTGCTGCTAATTCATCCGTACGCTTAAAACGGAATACACCTTTGGGAGCTTTCCCAACTGCCGTTCTGTATGCTTTAACTATATATGCTGTTTTCATTTTCTTAAGGCTTTTGGCTATTGGCAATTAGCCTCTAGCGTTTTTGTTTTTCTACTAATAATAAGCCAATCGCTAAAAGCTAATGGCTAATAGCTATGATTAATTTCTTAACGGTTTTCCAGTTTTCAACATATGCTGAATTCTTTCTAAGGTTTTTCTTTCTGTACATAAGGAAAGAAATGCTTCACGTTCAATATCTAAAAGGTATTGCTCAGAAACTAGCGTTGGTTCAGATAAATCACCACCTGCCATAACGTAGGCTAATTTGTTGGCAATCTTCTTATCGTGTTCACTTATGTAGTGACTCGCTTCCATCGAATCTGTTCCTACTAAGAACATTCCTAATGCTTGCTTGCCCAAAACTTTTACATCATTTCTTGTAGCTGGTTGCGTATAGCCTGCTTCCGCCATCAATTTTGCATGTGCTTTTGCAGTTGCTATTTGACGGTCTTTGTTAACCACAACGATATCTTTTCCTTTTTGAAGAATACCCATATCAAAAGCTTCATAAGCAGAAGTAGATACTTTAGCCATTCCTATCGTAAGGAAATACTCTTGTAAAATATTTAACTCTACATCTCCTTTTCTAAAGGTATCTGATGCTCTAAGTGCTAATTCCTTAGAACCACCACCACCAGGGATAACACCTACACCAAATTCTACAAGTCCCATATAGGTTTCCGCAGCTGCAACTACTTTATCTGCGTGTAATGATAATTCACAACCACCACCTAAAGCCATTCCGTGTGGAGCAGCAATTGTTGGGATAGATGAATAACGCATACGCATCATAGTATCTTGGAACATTTTTATAGCCATGTTCAGCTCATCATATTCCTGTTCTACAGCCATCATGAAAATCATACCAATGTTGGCACCTACAGAGAAATTTGCTGCTTGATTTCCAACCACCAAACCTTGAAAATTTTTTTCTGCCAAATCAATAGCTTTATTTAAGCCAGCTAAAACATCGCCACCAATCGTATTCATTTTCGATTGGAACTCTACATTCAAAATTCCATCGCCTAAATCTTCAACAACAACTCCGGAGTTTTTAAATACTTCCTTAGATTTTCTAATATTGTCTAGAATGATAAATGCATCTTGACCTGGTAGTTTAACCATTTTCTTAGATGGGATATCATAGAAATACGTAGCGCCATCTTTTACCGTATAGAACGATGAAATTCCTGCCGCTTTCATTTCTGAAACCCATTTCGCAGCTTCTTGATTCTCTGAAGCTATAAAGGCTAAACCTTTATCCAGACCTACAGCATCCCATATTTGAAAAGGACCATGCTCCCAGCCAAAGCCAGCCTTCATAGCATCATCTATTTTATATAGCTCATCTGTTATTTCTGGTATACGGTGGGATACATAAGCGAACAATTGTCCGAAACTCTTTCTGTAAAATTCACCTGCCTTGTCTTTTCCGCCCACTAAAACAGAAAAACGGTCAACAACCTTATCTACGGTTTTAGTTAATTCTAAGGTAGCAAACTTGGCACTCTTTTTAGACCGATATTCCATCGTATCTAAATCAAGGGTTAGTATTTCAGTCTTACCTTTGGCATCTTTAGATTTTTTATAAAATCCTTGTCCGGTTTTACTTCCCAACCATTTGTTTTCCATCATAGTGGAAATAAAATCAGGTAGCGCAAACAATGCGTGTCTTTCGTCTTCTTTACAATTGTCAGCAATTCCGTTAGCAACATGTACTAAAGTATCTAAACCAACAACATCTACTGTTCTAAATGTAGCCGATTTTGGTCTGCCGATTACTGGACCAGTTAATTTATCTACTTCTTCTACAGTCATTCCCATTTCCTTAACGGCATGGAATAAACTTTGGATGCTGAAGATACCTATACGATTCCCTATAAAAGCAGGCGTATCTTTAGCAACTACAGATGTTTTTCCTAAAAACTGTTCTCCGTACCCGTTTAAAAAGTCCAATACTTCGGGCGAAGTTTTAGGTCCAGGGATTATTTCAAATAATTTTAAATATCTAGCAGGGTTAAAAAAGTGCGTTCCGCAGAAATGTTTCTGGAAATCATCACTTCTTCCTTCGCTCATAAAGTTGATAGGTATACCAGAGGTGTTAGATGTAATTAAAGTACCTGGTGTTCTATGTTTTTCTAAATTTTCGAAAACCATTTGTTTAATATCCAAACGCTCAACGACTACCTCAATAATCCAATCTACTTTACTTACTTTGGCAATATCATCCTCCAAATTTCCTGTAGTAATTCTACTAGCAAATTTTTGGTGATAAATAGGGGAGGGCTTTGATTTTAGTGCTGTCATCAATGCACCGTTAACAAGTCGGTTTCTAACCACCTTGTCATTTAAAGTAAGACCTTTAGCCTTCTCTTTTTCGTCAAGTTCTCTGGGTACGATGTCTAGTAATAAAACTTCTACCCCAATGTTGGCAAAGTGACAAGCGATACCGCTTCCCATGATTCCAGAGCCAATTACTGCTACTTTTTTAATATGCTTATTCATGTACAATACCCTGATATTAGTGGTTAGATATATCTTTTATATAGATTTTCTTATCTGCAATAAGTTTGTTTATCGTTTCTGTAACTTCAAAAAAGTGATTTAGTTTTTCAGTATCTACTTCCTGTTTTATCACTTCATTAAAACGCATTACAACCTCTTTTGAATCCTTTCTTTTTTCAAGCCCAAGATCGGTTAAATGTATAAGTACGCCACGACCGTCTAAGGGATTTGGTTTGCGTTCTATGAAACCTTTATCTTCCATGCTTTTTAATATTCTTGATAAGCTGGTAGCTTCCATTCCCATTTTAGGCCCCAAAGCAGTAGAAGGTGTACCCGTCTTTGGATCAATACTTAACATAGTGAAACCTATAGCCATTGTGGTCTCAAAGTTTTTTGCTTCTTCATTGTACATTCTAGCAACTGCTTGCCAAGTTGCACGAAGTGCATAATCAATGGTTATTTCCTTCATGGGACTATAAGTTCGTCCTCAAATATATAAAAATTTATTATGCATGCATAATAAATTTGATGAAATACCGCTTATAATTATGTAATAGATATTGGTTGGGATAGTTGCTAACATACTTCTTAAACTCTTTATAGATAGCGTCTTATGAATATAGTATGCTAATAACCCACACTTTTAATTGGTAATGACCGCGTTTATACTCGTTTTACCTTTTAAATAAGCCTCCATAGTCATATGTAATATATTATCATTAATTTATGGATCCTATACACCTTTAGGCACTGCATCCTTAGTTATTAATTATTTAGTTTTCCCTTCTCTTCTTTTAAGTTCGTTATTCATACTATCTGATATTATAGAAGGTAAAACAGCTAAGGGGCAAAATACGGTTGGCACCAAATAAATTAGGGTAGTATCATCATAAGTATTCATTTGATACACACCGTAACCCAGCGCAAAACAAAGAAGGACGAAACCCACGATACCTACAATTAAAAGTATTTTGCGATATTTTTGTAACTGATAATCTGTGTACTTTTTAAACTTCATTTAGAGGAATCTGTTGATTTGAGCTGTAGGCATGTTTTTAATACCCATACATGTCATTGTAAAGGTTCATATATTTATCCTTAATAATGTTTCTTTTCATTTTCATGGTAGGGGTAAGATGACCATCCTCTGGAGTCCATACGTCGGATGTAAGTCTAAATACCTTAATCTGCTCCCATTTGCCAAAGTGCTTGTTGCAAACATTTAATTCTTCTTGAATACGCGCAATAAGTTCTTCAGAAGTGGCCATTTCAGCTTGAGTGGTACCAATATTTCTTTTCTTTTTTACGGACCATTCCTTTACAAATTCATAATTGGGCTGTATAAAGGCAGCAGGCATTTTCTCTCCTTCACCAACGACCATAACTTGCTCTATGAAGCGCGACTGTTTTAATTCATTTTCTAAAAGTGTTGGAATAACATACTTTCCACCTGAAGTTTTGAACATCTCTTTTTTACGGCCAGTAATTTTCAAAAAGCCGTCTGCATCAACTTCGCCCTTATCACCAGTATGAAAATATGCTCCTGTCATCACCTCATTGGTTTTTTTCTCATCCTTGTAATAGCCCATCATTACGTTAGGCCCTTTTATTAGGATTTCACCATCTTCGGCAATTTTAATTTCTACGTCTTCTATAGCTTTACCTACACTACCCACTTGGTAAAAGTTGTCTACCATCATTCCTACGCTAACAATCGGTGAAGTTTCTGTAAGTCCATACCCTTCCATTACCGGCATTCCTGCTGCTCCAAAAATTCTACCCAATCTTGGTTGTAAAGCTGCGCTGCCAGAAACCATGGTTAATAATTCTCCTCCTAGTGCTTCCCTCCATTTGCTAAAAATTAGCTTGCTTGCAATACCAAGCTTAAATTCGTACCAAGAACCATTTTTACCATAAGGCTGCCATACTTCTCCAAGTTCCACGGCCCAGAAAAAAAGTTTTTTCTTGATGCCCGTAAGATCAGCTCCTTTTGCGTAAATTTTATCATATAATTTTTCTAACAGACGGGGCACTACAGACATAAGTTGGGGGTGTACCTCCTTAATGTTTTCCCCAATTTTATCTAAACCTTCCGCATAATATACCGTTGTACCAGAGTATTGATATATATAGATGAGCACACGTTCAAAAATATGACAAAGGGGTAAAAAGCTTAGTACCCTTGTTTCTCCTTTCATTAATGGCAAACGCTTTGCACCTGCTAGCGCGTTACTGGTAATGTTACCATGAGACAGCATTACTCCTTTTGGTGTACCTGTTGTCCCAGAGGTATAAATTATGGAGGCTAGTTCTTCTGGTTTTACTCCATCTTTTCTTTGTTGCAGTTCTTCTTGGTTTGCGGTATCTGCTCCTAGTTCCAATAATTCACTATAATTTTTGCAACCTTTAATATCATCAAAACTATAGATATCCTTTAATTTTGTGTTTGAAAATACCTTTTTTACTTTTTCCAAAACCTCAGCATCTGATACAAAACAGTAAATAGATTCGCTATGGTTTAATACATATTCGTATTCCTCTGCCGAAATAGTTGGGTAAATAGGAATGGTTTGCGCACCCGTTTGCAGTACTCCAATATCCATAATGTTCCATTCGGTTCTATTACTAGAGGAGATGATGGCAATCTTATCGTTTTTTTGAATCCCTAAGCGCAATAAAGCTCTACTTAGCGCATTGGCTTTGTCTAGATATTCTTGTGTAGAAGTAGCAATCCATTCGCCATTCTTTTTAGTAACAAGTGCTTTATCTAGTTTAAAATTTTCCAGTTGATAATAAGGAAAATCGAAAAGTCGGGTAACTTTTTGCATATTCAATTTCTTTTATGTCATTGCAAAATAGCGAAAGAACGGCGATATTTAAAACGGGTTTCGTAAATAAACAGGTATTATTTTTTAAAAATCTTAATTATAACTATAAATATGGCTAATGGTATAGCAGAATTACATAACTAAACTGTTAGTGATTATTATTTTGAAGCCCTTATGTCATTGGTATGAACATCTAGGTTGTATAGCTAAGAATGCATAGCATAGTTCGAATTTTTATTAAATTCAAGTTAGAATTAAAAACATAAACAAAATGAAGAAGGTATTATATATCTGTATAGCGCTACTAACACTTGTGTCTTGTACCGAACAGAAATCTAAAATTCCGGTATATGCATGGACTGGTGGTCCAGGAGATGCAACTGATCAAGAATTAACCAATAGATTTGAGGATTATAAGGCTAAAGGTATAGATGGACTATTGTATAACGGTGGTCATGACCCTGAAACGTATAAAAGGGTAGGGGCTTTGGTAAAAGATGCGGGAATGGAATTCCATGCTTGGATTCCTACTATGGTACAAGGAAAGAATCCGAAAATTTCTGAGGACTTATATGCTCATAATCGCAACGGAGAATCTGCATTAGAAAAACCAGCCTATGTTCCTTACTACACTTTTTTATGTCCTAGTAAAGAAGGTACTTATGATTTTTTATCCAACCTATATGGTTCTGTAGCTGCAGTTCCAGAGATAGATGGTATTCACCTAGATTATATTCGTTTCCCGGATGTTATTTTGGCGGAAGGGCTTTGGGATAAGTACGGTCTAATTATGGATAAGGAATATCCAGAATATGATTACTGTTATTGTGACCGTTGCACATCAGATTTTATGGATAAAACCGGAATAGATATTAAGGCGGTAGCGGATGCTCCTAAAGTACAGGAATGGAAACAGTTTCGGTATGACCTTATTACCAATCTAGTAGGACGCTTGGCTATAGTGGTACATGAAAAAGATAAAACGATTAATGCTGCTGTATTTCCTGGGCCTACAATTGCGAAAGCCAAAGTAAGACAGGAATGGGATAAATGGGATTTAGATGCTGTTTACCCTATGAATTACAATGACTTTTACCTTAAAGGACCAGAATGGGTAGGTGAAGTTGTAAAAGAGGAAGTTGCATCTGTGAATGGACAGAAACCAATTTATAGTGGATTATTTATTTGTCCAAACCCAGAAAATAAATCAAAGGAAAATGATCCTGAAAACCATGGTCTATTACCTTCAGAAATAGGCACCGCAATAAAAGCTTCTATGGAGAATGGTGCAACAGGAATTTGTTTATTTACTCCAGAACGAATGAAACCAGAGCACTGGGAAGCATTTGAGAAAGCCATTTATAC
>CALHVP010000142.1 GCA_938038975.1 uncultured Maribacter sp.
AATCCTCTAAAGTAGTTTTAGAAAAATCAATAGAACATCATGCATATATCTGTATAGAGAATAGTGAAGATGTTTATGATGCACTCGCATTGGCTAAGTTACTGAAAGAGGATATAGATAATCGAATTCAGGTGTACGCTAAATGTATTAGTAAGAGCACCTATAATTTTTTAAGCTGGCTTAAAGATGATTATCAAAAGAAATTAAATGCTTATTTGCGTGAAAATTTTGATACCGTTTTTGAGGATATCCATGGTCATCCGCCAGAAGATTAATAAGTTCCATCTTAAATTCAAGAGTCAAATACAAAAACAAACTCAAATACAAGTAATAGTAGCTCTTGCATTCTTGGTAAATATTTAATACTTATAATGTAAAGTGTTGCTGAGTTCTTAAGGTTTTTTTCCACTACCCACTACCCACTACCCACTACCCACTACCCATAAAACTCTTTTTACAATTCTCTTCACATTCCTTATTTTTACAATTATGGAAAAGGAATTGAAAATTGCGATTGTTGGTGCTGGAGTCAGCGGTTTAATTGCTGCTAAAGTATTAGAGTCTCATGGCTTTGAACCAACAGTTTACGAAGCTTCAGATAGAGCAGGAGGGCGTGTTAAAACAGATATCGTAAACGGTTATCAATTAGATCACGGTTTTCAAGTATTATTGGATGCATACCCAATGGCAAAGCAATATTTGGATTATAGCACCCTAGAACTTGGGACTTTTCTCCCTGGAGCTACACTATTCAGAAATGGAAAACAAGTTACCTTAGGTGACCCATTACGAAGCCTTTCTCTTTTAATACCAACACTTACTTCTGGAATAGGAACATTCGGAGATAAATGGAAGATTTTTAAATTAAATAACGAGCTAAAGAAAAAATCAGTCGATACTATTTTTTCTGAGCCAGAAACTACAACTTTAAGTTACTTACAAGATAAAGGCTTTAGCAAGGAAATTACAAACGACTTTTTCCGCCCGTTTTTTAGTGGCATATTTTTGGAGCCTGATCTAAGTACTTCTTCTAGAATGTTTCAGTTTGTATATAAAATGTTCGGTTCAGGTAACGCAGTGTTGCCAAAAGCTGGGATTGAAGCAATTCCGAAACAATTGGTTTCTAAATTAGCAAAAACAAATTTTGTGTTTAACTCTTGTGTTTCTAGTGCTATAGACGGCAAGCTGGTTTTTTCTAATGGTAAGGAAGAATTAGTAGACTATACCATAATAGCAACAGAAGCTTCACAGCTGGTATCCAACTTAAGAAATCAGGAGACTATCTGGAAATCATGTGATACTCTTTATTTTAAAACAGCAGAAAAAACGATTCAAAAACCCCTAATTGGCCTTATAACGGATGCTGATGCTTTAGTAAATAATATTTTTTATCATTCGTCAATGCAAATGGCACATAGTGGTGGGGATAATTTGCTATCTGTTACCATAGTAAAACCGCATAAGTTAAGTGAGAGTGAATTGGTAAAAAGTGTACAAAAGGAGCTTACCTCCTTATGTGGAATCAAAGAAACTACTTTTTTGAAGCGATATAAGATAAAAAGGGCTTTACCAAATTTATCAAATATTCAATATGATATTGATTCTACTGAAACTCGTTTAACCTCAAAAACATTTTTAGCAGGAGATCAGTTATTAAATGGTTCCTTAAATGCTGCCATGTTAAGTGGAGAACGTGCCGCTCATGCGGTTTTACAAACCATAAATGACTCTATAGTTTCCTAGTAATCTAGTCTTATAGATCAGCATATATATGTACTCATATGAAAAGAAGAACTTTTGTTAAAAATTCAAGCATAGCGCTAACTGCTAGCATTTTACCAATACCGTCATTTCGTATGAATGTAAAGAAGAAATACAAAATGGGACTGCAAGCGTTTACCATACGTGACGCTATGGCTAAAGACCTTTTAGGTAGTTTAAAAACAGTAAAATCTTTAGGCTATCAAGATTTAGAATTATATGGTTTTGATGCTGATAAAGTAGCCTATTATGGCTATGCAGCTGCTGATTTTAAAAAGGTTTTGGATGATTTAGGTCTGTCTTCCTCTAGCTGTCATTATGGCTTTTCAGATTATATTAAGGCTCCTAAAGAAGCTTTGGAAATATTTGTAGACAAATGTATTACAGGAGCTCATGCCTTAAGCCATAGTTATATTACTTGGCCTTGGATGGCTCTTGAACAAAGAACCTTGAACACATTTGAACGCTTACCAGATATGCTAAATCGTATAGGAGAACAGGTGAACAAGGCCGGTCTGGAATTTGCTTATCACAATCATGGTTTTGAATTTGATATGTATGGGGAAACTACTGGTTTTGATATGATATTAAACGGAACGGATTCTAAATTAGTTAAAATACAATTAGACCTTTATTGGGCAGTACATTCAGCAAAGAGAACACCACAAGAAATTATAGCTTTGGCTCCTGAACGCTTTGTCATGTGGCATATAAAGGATATGGACAAGCTTACTAGGGATTATAGCGAATTAGGAAACGGATCTATAGATTACAGTAAAATGATTCCATCATTAGATACTTCTGGGTTAGAATTCTACTATTTGGAACAGGGAGGTAACTTTGCAAACCACTCGATTCAAAGTATTACCGATAGTGCTGAGTTTTTCAAACAGAACCTAAAACAATATCTCTAAGTTTCCATTTCCATTAAGTGAACTATGAATAACTCCACTGATTACCGGTAAAAAATAAGTAAGGAGTCTTTTTTCTGCTATCCTATTACATTAGTTTGTATTAGAGTTAAGAATTACATAGTTCGCATTAAAAGAATGCTCTCTTATGCATGATCTTTGAGCAAAAGATAAAATAATATGGAAAGAGTAATGATAGCAGGTGCGAATGGTACCACAGGAAAAAAAATAGTTAATCTTTTAAAATCCTCACAATATTTTGAACCAGTAGCTATGGTTCGTAAAGAAGAACAAATAGCGCAGTTTAAAAACGAGGGTATAGATACCGTTTTAGCAGATTTAGAAAAAGATATTTCAGGATTGTTGAAAAATATAGACAAAGTAATCTTTGCTGCTGGTTCTGGAGGAAAAAAAGTAGTGGAAGTAGATCAAAATGGAGCTTATAAATTTGTAGATGACGCAATTAAAAATAATATCAAAAAATTTGTAATGTTAAGTTCAATGGGTGCAGATAAACCTTCAGAGGCAAACGACCTAAAAGAATATTTAAAAGCAAAACATAATGCGGACGAATATTTAAAGTCTAGTACCCTTACCTATGCCATAGTTAGACCTGGTAGTCTAACTGATGATAATGGAACAGGTAAGATTCTTTTAGCAGAATCGTTGCAAACATCTGGTGCTATTAGTAGAGACGATGTAGCACAAACTTTAGTTCGTGCATTACACGATGATGCTCCAAAAAATGTGACTTTTGAAATTATTGAAGGGGATACTCTCATTGGTAAGGCATTGGGATATGACGCCTAGCTTAATGTTATGAACAGTGAGTTTTTAGATTAAATTAGTACAAAAACAAGAAATGAAAAGTATATTAAAACCATATAAAAGTAAAAATCTACAACTAGAAAATAGAGTTGTTATGGCACCCATGACACGAAGTAGAGCTGATAATACAGATAATAAACCAGTAGAAGGTTTACATGATATATATTATGAACAAAGAGCTTCTGCAGGATTGATCATAACTGAAGGTTCGCAAGTTTCTACTGAAGCAGTTGGTTACATCAATACAGCTGGTATTCATTCCCAAGCCCAAATTGATGGGTGGAAAAAGGTAGTTAAAAAGGTACATAAGCAAGGGGGTAAAATATTTATACAATTATGGCATGTAGGTAGAATTTCGCATCCCTATTTTCATGATGGAGAATTACCATTGGCGCCATCAGCTCTAAACCCAAATTCTGAAGTATATACACCAGAAGGTCGAAAGAAGACAGTAACTCCAAAGGAGATGACCCAAGAGGATATAGATAGGACAGTGAGTGATTTTAGAATAGCAGCCAAAAACGCCATGGAAGCTGGTTTTGATGGTATAGAGATACACTCCTCTAATGGTTATTTATTTCATCAGTTTTTTAATGGCACTTCCAATCATCGTGGAGACAAATATGGTGGTAGTATTGAAAATAGAGCACGCTTCTTTTTTGAAGTATTGGATGCGGTGAATGAAGAGATTTCAACTTCTAAGGTAGGTGTTCGTTTTAACCCTTCTTTACATGGGATGTTCGGAATGGAAATGGACAAGGAAACCATACCTACTTTTGAGTATATTATGGATAAACTTAATGATTATGAATTAGCCTATGTACATCTGTCAGAGCCGTTTACAGATGTCTCTGATGTTCCTTATGCTGTTACACAAATCGCAAAACACTTTAGACCAATATACAAGGGAACTTTAATGATAAATACTGGCTTTAATCAAGAAGCCGCTAATAAGGTCGTTAGCGAAGGAAATGCTGATTTAGTAGCCTTTGGAAAGTTATATGTTTCCAATCCAGACCTTGTAGAGCGTTTTGAAATGGATTACGAGCTAGCAGAATGGGATAGTGCTACTTTCTACACAACAGGAAAAAAAGGATATACGGATTATCCAAAAATGAAAGAGAGTGAAAGGCCTTAACCTTATAGATTTTGATGTCTTTAAAATGAGAAAAGCGTTCATTAGGTTTAATGAGCGCTTTTCTTTTTGAAATATTAAAAACGTAATCTATAATAATCGTAGTTTCGCGCCAAAGGACAATAGGGTTTTAGTATTGATTACAATTATTAGGATGGATAAGAGCAAAGCGAAAAAAGAATTGGATGTTGATATTAACGAAGTAACTCGCTCAATTGAGCTCTTAGAGAATTTGGTAATCAACACCGATAAAATTTTTGAGATACCTAAAGATTTAAGAATAGCGCTTATAAAAGCCGCCGGACAATTGTCAAGACCTAGTAGAGAAGAGTTTTCCAGACGTACCAAAGACGGTAAAAAAGCAGCCAAACGAAAGCAGGCTGCCAGGGATAAAAGTGCCAGAAACCAAACCGGTATACGCTATGCAAGAGAAAATCCTGTGTTTGAAGCTCCTAAGCTTTTAAGTGCAGCCGAACTTCAAGAAAAAGAAACGTTAAAACTAGAATCGGAACGAGATTGTTATGTATGCAAAGCAAAGTTTAATATGTTGCATCATTTTTATGATACCATGTGTACCGAATGTGGTGATTTAAATTATTTAAAACGATTTCAGACGGCCAATGTCAAAGGTCAGGTAGCAGTAATCACTGGTTCTCGCTTAAAAATAGGGTATCACATAACACTTATGTTATTACGTGGTGGTGCAACCGTAATAGCTACTACTCGTTTTCCAGTTGATTCCGCATTACGATTTTCAAAAGAGGCTGATTTTATGGAGTGGGGACATCGATTACATATCCATGGCCTAGATTTAAGACATATCCCGAGTGTTGAAATTTTCTGTAATTACGTAGAGCAGAATTATGACAAACTAGATATTTTAATTAATAATGCAGCCCAAACAGTGCGAAGACCTTCTGGGTTTTATGCACACATGATGGAAAATGAAGAAATTCCGTTTGAAAAGTTACCTGAATTTGCTAAAATAGTTTTAGCTAATCATACAAGTTGCCTCCAAGAGTTGAAAGGGGCAACGGCAGCAGTTTCGTCGCAAAAAAACATGCCTGTTTCTTGGCATGGTCCGGAGCCAGGAATTGGTTTGAGTGCATCCGCAAAATTATCACAAATCCCCTATAGTTTTGATGCCAGTCTAGTGCCTCAAGAAGTGTTTCCAGAAGGCGAATTAGATGCTGATTTACAGCAGGTAGATTTAAGAAAAACAAACAGTTGGCGCTTAAAACTAGGTGCCATTGAGACCACTGAAATGGTAGAAGTACAATTGGTAAATTCAGTAGCACCTTTTGTTCTTTGTAATCGTCTTTCAGAACTGATGAAAAAGGAAAATACGGGTCAGAAACATATTATTAATGTGTCTGCTATGGAAGGAAAATTCCATCGTTTCTTCAAAGAAGCAAGACATCCGCATACCAATATGGCAAAAGCAGCCTTAAATATGTTGACGCATACATCAGCAGGGGAATTGGCGAAATTTGGTATATATATGAATGCGGTTGACACAGGTTGGGTTACAGACGAGGATCCCGCAGAACTCGCAAAAATGAAACAAGAGGTTCACGATTTTCAACCACCCTTGGACATTGTAGATGGCGCTGCCCGTGTAATGGATCCATTATTTGATGGCATTAACACAGGTAAACATTGGTGTGGTAAGTTTCTTAAAGATTACTTTCCAATTACATGGTAATTTTAATTTAGACAACTGAGAATAGTAATGCTAATCCGAACTATTGTTATTTCTAGGTCTAGCTTAGACCTTGTTTGATTCGCCATATAGGACAAAGACGTTTTCTAATACACTTCACTTGTAACAATAGATTTATTTAACATTTCCTTATAGCAATTATGGACTAATAAGTAATTATTTTTGTTTCATATTTATTCGTATCAATTAAACAGAATATGCAGTTAAAACAAAGATTCGTTACTTTTTTTTTAGTATCGTTTGCAGTATCGGCAATAAACGCTCAATTAGAAATAAGCCTGTATGGTAGTGTTAAAGATAATCTTGGTGAGCCAATTGGTGGCGCATCTGTTTTTTTGGAAGGCACAACGTTAGGTGCTCAAACTGATTTTGATGGGAACTATGAGATTCGTAGCGTAGCACCTGGTTCTTATAATTTAATTGCCAGTTATCTAGGCTACGGTTCACAAACACAATTTAATATTATCGTACGCTCTAAGGGTACCCCAAATTATGATTTTAAGTTGGAAGAATCGGCCGAGCAATTGGACGAAGTTGTCCTTTCAAATGCAAATGTAATTACACGACCCAAAGAGACACCATTATCCACTCAAACCTTATCAGCAGTTGAAATTGCTACCTATCCCGGTAGTAACAATGATGTGGTGCAGGTGGCCCAAACATTGCCCGGTGTTTCGCCTTCTATTGGGGGCTTTAGAAACGATTTAATAATACGTGGTGGTGCGCCTAATGAAACGGTTTACTACTTAGACGGAATGGAAATCCCTAACATTAACCACTTTGCCACTCAAGGAAGTGCTGGTGGTCCTGTAGGTCTTATTAACGTATCTTTTATAGATAATGTGACTCTTTCCACTTCTGCATTTAATGCTCGCTACGATAATCCTTTGTCAGGTGTGCTTCAGTTTCAACAACGGAATGGAAATAATAGAAATTTTGCGGGTAATTTTAGAGTAAGCGCTAGTGAGGCTGCTCTAACGTTGGAAGGTCCCTTGTTTAAAAAAGAAGGAGAGGTGTCAAAAACCACCTTTTTGGCATCGGTACGCAGAAGTTATCTACAGTTTCTTTTTCAGGCAATTGGATTACCCATTCGGCCCGACTATTGGGATTACCAATACAAGTTAAACCATGAATTAGACGACTACAACACACTAACGTTCTTAGGTCTTGGATCTATTGATGATTTTTCTGTTTCCCCACCAGATGAGTTTGATCCTGATCAACAAGCAACTTTAGACCAGACTCCATTTATAAAGCAGCGTACCAATACAATGGGCGTTACGTGGCGAAATCGGTTTAAGAACAGTAACGGTTTTATGCTAACCACCTTGAGCAATAACACCCTCTCTAACGACTTTACACGTTATTCCGATCCCGTAAATGAAACAGGTGTTATTTTCGGAAACGATGCAAGAGAATCCGAAACCAAACTACGCTATGAACTAACACAGTTTTTTGATGGTTGGAAATTGAGTACCGGATTAAACATGCAGCATTCGGACTACAGTAACACCACCAATGATGTTAGAAACAATCTTGTTTTTGACACAGAAATCGACTTTGTGAAATATGGAGTTTTTGCCAACGTCACCCGTTCGTTTATAGAGAACAAGTTAGATTTATCTTTTGGGTTTAGAATGGATGATGACACGTTTACTAGCAACGATAACTTGCTAAGCACCTTCTCACCTAGAATGTCCGCCTCTTATGAGTTTGCCCCAGATTGGCGTTTAAATGGATCAGTGGGACGTTATTTTAAAATTCCGCCCTACACTATTTTAGGGTTCAGAAATAATGCAGGGGAACTTATAAATCAAAATGTTGACTATACACTAAGTGACCATATGGTTTTAGGATTACAGCATTACTTTACACCTTCGTCTAGTATTTCGTTGGAAGGTTTTTATAAACGTTATGAGGATTATCCTGTCTCTGTGCGTGATGGTGTTTCTCTAGCAAACAAAGGTGGTGGATTCGAGGTATTAGGCAGCGAACCTATTGAAACGGTAGGAAAGGGCAGAAGCTATGGAGCGGAGCTTCAGTTTCAACAAAAGCTATCTAATAACTTCTACGGTATTTTTGCCTATACTTGGTTTTATAGTGAGTTTACAGGATTTGACACCAATAATTATATACCATCTGTTTGGGATAGTAGACATTTGGTATCGTTCGTTGGAGGATATAAATTTAATCGGAACTGGGAATTTAGTTCCAGATATCGTTTTGCAGGAAGAACGCCATTCGTGCCTGCCGATTTGGATGCTACATTAGCTAATTATCCAGAAGTAATATTAGACTATTCCCGCTTAGGAGAGGATAAATTAGAAATATTCAGTGCTTTAGATGTACGTTTAGACAAGAAATGGAATTTTGAAAAGTTCGCATTGAATCTATTTATAGAGGCACAGAACATTTTAGGACAAAATAATCCTAGTCCGCCAGAATACGGTTTAAATCGTGACGCAGGGGGAATGGTTGTGCAGCCAAGAACCCTTGCCATACTAGAACAGCAAGCGGGATCAGTCATTCCAGGTATTGGTGCGGTAATCGATTTTTAATCTAAATAAACCATTTTAAGCCTTAGGTTCAAACAAGTACATCATATTCCAAAATTGGAGATGTATAGTCTTAACAGGCTGTGGCATACATATTCTATTAAAAAACGCTATTATCACAAGTTGAATAAAAGTAGTAGTACCTCAGAATATTTGGAATAGCTGAAAGATTCCGACATGTAATTTTTATATGCTTTGTCCAAGGTTCGAGGTTTTTTTTTAACTTTAAGCATATGAACAAGCTATTTTCCATAGTGTTATCTTCTGTTATCCTGCTGCAAAGCTTTGGAATGCATATAGATGATTTGGTTCAAATAGACGAGTTTATTGAGCATGCGCAGTTTCATAGTGAGCAATATGGGGATAATGTACTCGTATTTATTTCTAAACATTATGGTGAGTTAAAAGCGGCACATGATAAAGAACATCAAGAAGAAAAGCAAGAGCATGAAAAATTGCCTTTTCAGCATCATTCACATACGATGTCTGTAATGGATTTTGCTATAAACACTGGTATTCCTGAGTTAAATACGGTAGATATTTTAGATTTTAGAACATTCAATTTTTACTATCAACCCCCTTTTTCTTCACTACACTCAGAAGGAATTCTTCAGCCACCAAGGCACGCATAATCGCAATATCAATATTCATTTTTTTTATACTAAATAGATATACCTGTTTAGTGATGTTCATTTTAATTCGATGATGCAAAATGCTTACTTATATTATTAATTTCAGTTTAAAGAACAAGTTTCTTATACTCTTGTTTACCGTATTTATTATTGGCTTTGGATTGTATTCCTTGTCTCAAATTCCAATAGGGGCTGTACCCGACGTGACTAATAACCAAGTTCAGGTAATTACGACCTCTCGAAATTTGGCAACAGCCGATATGGAGCAGTTTATTACCTATCCCGTGGAGCTAGAAATGGCTAACCTTCCTGGCGTAAAAGAGATCAGATCTATCTCAAAGTTTGGACTTTCTGTAGTAACCATTGTTTTTGAAGATGACATGGGTACCTACCTACCTAGACAACTCATTGCTGAAAAGATTAAATCAGCGAGTGAGAAAATACCAGAAGGTTTTGGAACGCCAGAAATGGGACCAATAACAACTGGTTTAGGAGAGATTTACCAGTATATTCTTGACGTAACTCCAGAATATAAGGACCAATACAATGCAGAAGATTTAAGAACTATCCAAGATTGGATAGTAAAACGGCAACTTTCTGGTATCCCTGGGGTAGTAGAAGTGAATACTTGGGGTGGTTTTCTAAAACAATATGAAGTTGCTATAAATACGGGCAAGCTAAATGCTATGAATATTTCTGCTCATGCTATTTTTAGAGCCTTAGAACAAAATAATAGTGTTTCTGGCGGCGGTTATATAGAGAAAGTGAATCAGGCATTTTTTATCCGTGGAGAAGGTTTGATATCTTCTTTGGAGGATATTGGAAATATTGTTGTCACCAATAGAGATGGAGTTCCTGTTTTTATTAAAGACGTAGCTACTGTAGGGTTTGGTAGTGCTATAAGATTTGGCGCAATAACAGGTAATGGGGAAGGTGAAAAGGTCTTGGGACAAGTAATGATGCTAAAAGATGCCAATTCTAAAAAAGTAATAGATGCTGTTAAGGAGCGAGTTTCTGAAATCTCCAAATCGCTCCCAAAAGGAGTGTACATAAATCCTTTTTTAGAGCGCAGCGCCTTAATTGCAAAAACAACTTTCACGGTATCAGAAAATCTAATTTTAGGCTGCTTGATTGTTATTTTTGTAGTGGTCTTGCTTTTAGGGAATTTAAGATCTGGACTTGTTGTAGCTTCTGTCATTCCCTTATGTTTGCTGTTCGCAATTTCTCTAATGTATATTTTTGGAGTAGATGCTAATTTAATGAGCTTGGGAGCTATTGATTTTGGTATTATCATTGATGGAGCTGTTATTATTGTAGAATTCATAGCATTTAGGATTACCCAACAGCAAGGGGATATGGCTAATTTGAATCGTATTGATAAACAACAACTACAGGATACTATTGTACTTTCCGGTGCATCAAAAATGATGAATTCAGCCATTTTTGGTCAGTTAATTATACTAATTGTTTTTATTCCTATTCTTTCCTTAACTGGGGTAGAGGGGAAGATGTTTAAACCTATGGCCTTGACCTTTAGCTTTGCACTTATAGGGGCAATGTTATTCTGTTTCACATATGTACCGGTTGCTGCTTCCTTATTTTTAAGACCTACAAAAACAAGCAGTAGAAATGTTTCCGTAAGATTAATGAAGTGGATAAAAAAGGGGTACGAGCCTCTAATTGATTTTGCTTTAGGAAGCAAAAAATTAGTTTTGGCAGTTGCCTTACTACTTCTCTCATTATCCATTTATGTGTATAGCACTATGGGAGCGGAGTTTGTGCCAACTTTAGACGAGGGAGATTTTGTAATTCAACCCATATTAAAAACAGGAACTTCTTTAACCAGTACGGTAGAAATAACTACTAAAATTGAGCAAATCTTATTGAATGAATTTCCAGAAGTAAAACAAGTAGTTACACGAATAGGTGCTGCAGAAGTTCCAACAGACCCCATGTCTATGGAGGAGAGCGATGTGATTATAATTTTAAAACCAAAAAGCGAATGGACTTCTGCAAATTCAAAAGATGCATTGGCAGATAAGTTTAAAGAGGCATTGGCTATTATACCTGGAATGGAAGTAGAATTTACCCAACCTATAGAAATGCGTTTTAATGAGTTAATTACCGGTGTTAGGGCAGACATTGCTATTAAAGTGTTTGGTGAAGATTTAGATATTCTCGCTAAGAAAGGAGATGAAATAGGAGCTTTGATTGCAGAGGTTGAAGGAGCTGCAGATATTTCTGTAGAAAAAGTGGATGGATTACCCGAGATGAATGTTCGTTATGACCGTGCGAAGATAGCCAGATACGGATTATCAATTCAGGAGTTGAATGATATGGTTTCCATGGGTTTTGCAGGAAAGAAGGCTGGTAGTGTATTTGAAGGAGAAAAACGTTTTGATTTGGTTGTTCGTTTGGACAACCAAAAAAGAAAGGATATTAATAACCTTAAGAACCTATTTGTAGACCTACCAAATGGAGGTAAAGTACCCTTATCAGAATTGGCAACAATAGCGTATAAAACTGGAGCAGCAAAAATATCTAGAGACGACACAAAAAGAAGAATCGTAGTAGGGGTTAATGTTCGTAACCGTGATTTACAGAGTGTAGTTGACGATATTAAAAACCTCATTGATACTAATATTAAACTACCAGTGGGGTATACCATTACATATGGTGGACAGTTAGAAAATCTTCAAAGTGCTAAGTCTCGGTTATTTGTTGCAGTCCCTATTGCTTTAATTTTGATATTTATCCTGTTGTATTTTGCTTTTTCATCTGTAAAAGAAGCACTGATGATTTATTCAGCAATTCCTTTAGCAGCGGTAGGTGGTATATTTTTGTTATGGTTTAGAGATTTACCCTTTAGCATATCTGCAGGAGTTGGTTTCATTGCGTTATTTGGTATTGCAGTACTCAATGGCATTGTGTTAATTGAACATTTTAAGGAACTAAAGAAAAAATCATTTTCTTCAATTGAAGCTTTAGTAAAACAAGGTACTTTAGATCGTTTACGAGCGGTGTTGTTAACCGCTTCAGCTGCTGCCTTAGGATTTTTGCCTATGGCTATTTCTACAAATGCAGGGGCAGAAGTACAACGACCCTTAGCAACTGTGGTAATTGGTGGCTTGATTACAGCAACGATATTAACATTGATAGTACTACCAGTGCTATATGCTTATGTAAATAGAGATACTTCCAATAAAACTCCTAAACTTCCTATCACAATAGTAGTAGTATTGGGGCTTTTTTGTTCAGCCCCTGCTTTGGCCCAAAAGAACCCTAAAAACTTAGAACAGCTAATTCCATTAGCCATAGAAAACAATGCAGGACTTAAGGCTAGTAGTTTACAGGTGGATAAGTCAGACGCTATGGTAGAAAATGCCTTTAGGTTTGATAAGACTCAAGTATATTATCAGTTAGATGAGAACAACCTAACCTTAAATAATAGGCCACTTAGGGTTTTTGGTATTCAGCAAGATTTTAGTTTCCCTACAGTATATTTTTCTGAAAAGAAACGAAACAAAGCGCAATACTCACTTTCAGAAAGCACGTATGAAATACAAAAGAAAGGTTTAGAAAGAAGGGTTACGGTAGCATATTATACCTACCAAGTAGCACGGAAAAAAGAAGAAGTTTATAAACGATTAGATAGCATATATGCAAGTTTCGCCAATATTGCTTCTAGACGTTTTGAACTTGGAGAAACGAATTATTTGGAGAAAATCACTGCTGCATCTAAACAAAAACAAATACATCTTAATTATAGATCTATTAAAAAGGATGTAGTAATGGCTTATGTAAGTCTACTTAAGACTATTCAAGTTAAAGACAGTATTGACATTGTTAACGAAGGGGTTCTTAAGGTGGTTCTAAATACCAAACAGTTAGAAAATAGTCCAGAAATGGGCTACTATCAAAATAGAATAGCGCTGTTTGAAGCTGAAAATAAACTTGAAAAACAACAGTTACTACCAGATATTGGATTAGAATACTTTCAAGGAACATCTGATGGTACCAAAGAAGTACTGACTGGATATCAATTGGGTTTAAAAATACCATTACTCTTTGGAGGGACGACATCACGTATGAAGTCTGCCCGTATTGCAACAGAAATTGCAGTAGCAGAATCTGAGGAATATACGATTCAACTAAATGCAAAACGCATAAGCTTAGAAACCGAGCTTTCACAATTACAAGAAACATTAGATTATTATGAAAATGAAGGTGCAGTACTATCCGAAGAAATTCTAAAAATTGCGCACAGTAGTTTTAGGAACGGAGAAATAGACTTTTATCAATACATACAGAGTCTTGAAAGTGCCTATGAAATTAACCTGGATTACTTAGACAAGCTTCAATTATACAATGAAACTGTGATAGCCATTAATTATTTAACCTTATAAACAGTCTGTTATGAATCAATCTATATCAAAAATTATATTTCTAGGTCTTATCACTGTTTTAGCAGCCTGTGGAGATACGAAACAATCATCAGATTCGAATAGTACAGTTGTAGGTGATGGACTTATTAAAGTAACCGAAACACAGTTTAAATCTAATGGTATGCAACTAGGAACACTGGAAGAAAAACAATTTCCAGAAACTATTAGTGTAAACGGTAGTATTGACGTGCCGCCAGAAAATAGAGCAGTGGTGAGTGCTACTATGGGGGGCTATATAAAGACCACACCATTATTACAAGGAGATGTAGTGAAAAAAGGTCAAATTTTAGTGACTATTGAAAATCCGGAATTTGTAGCACTTCAACAGGAATATATGGAGGTGCATCAACAATTAAGCTATTTAAAAGCGGATTATAATCGCCATCAAACAATGCAAGATGAAAATATTACCTCTGAAAAAAGCTTTCTTAAGGCAGAGAGTATGTATAAATCTGCTGTTGCAAAACATACGGGCTTATCAAAACAACTACAGTTACTAAATATTTCGCCATCCCATGTAGAGAAAGGGAATATGAGTGCTGTGGCCACCATTTATGCGCCCATCTCCGGCAGTATCAGTAAAGTTAATGTTACCCGAGGCACATATGTATCGCCAGCATCTCCCATTTTAGAAATTATAGATAATGAACATATTCATTTAGAGCTTTCTGTTTTTGAAAAGGACATTATGAAGATAAAAAAGGGGCAGAAAATTGATTTTAAAATTCCTGAAGCGTCTGATTCTAATTTTAAAGCAGAAGTTTATTTGGTAGGTGCAGCCATGGAAGAAAATCGTACCATAAAAGTGCACGGTCATTTAATGAACGAATCTGAAAACAACTTTTTAACAGGTATGTTTGTTGAAGCGGAAATCATTACTAGCTCCATAGATAAAATGGCATTACCAAATGAGGCTATAGTTACTGTAGAAGGAACTCCACATGTTCTAATACTAGAAAAACACGACGGAAACACCTACTATTTTCGCTCCCATAAAATAAAGCAAAGTACTACTGGGACTAATTATTCTGTTATTGAAATTACGAGCAAGCTTAATTTAGAAACGCAATTTTTAGTCAAAGGTGCTTTTGGGTTGTTGGGAATTTAGAAAGGTAATTAGCTATTACTATAAAGAATTAGGGCTACACCTATTAATATTCCTGCTAAAGGGACTAATTTCTTACGTTTGTTCTGCTCTTTGAAGATGACGCCTCCAATGACTACGGCTATAATAATCTGACTCCTCTTAATTGCAGATAATAGCATTATTAAAGCATCTGGATCTTCTAGTGCTTTTAGGTAAAAGTAATCTGCAGCTTGTAGAAGAATACCTACTGCAGGAATAGACCATCGCCATATAAAGGCTTTACGTTTTTCTGCATACGGAAACCAGTTTATAGATAAGATGACCAATAAAATTAATACGGTATACCAGCAAAACCAAAATTGAAGCGTTTGCGGATTTAATTGCAGATTCTGAATTAGAAATTTATCATATAAGCCGCTTGAGGCGCCTAAAAATGTAGCTCCAATAATTGCGAAAATCCATTTATTATTTTTAAAATTGATGCCTTCCTTTTTACCAATGCGAGAATAAAGAAATACGGAAAAGATAATTAGAAAGAAACCTACCCATTGCCATCCTGTAGGTTTTTCTTGATAAATAAATATAGCTCCTATAAAAGTAAAAAAAGGTCCAGCAGACCGTATAGGCGTTACAATGGTAATTGGTAAATGTTTTAACGCTTGGTAAGCCAAAACCCAAGAGCCTGCCATTAAGATAGACTTTAAGAAGATAAAACCATGATATGACCATGGTATTTGGTTAATTGTTAGTCCAATAGAATCCATGTAATCTGGTGCATATACTGAGCCAAAATACAAGGGTAAAAGTAAAAGGAAACCAGAAGAAATAGTTCCTAAAAGTACTGGAAACACTTCGTTTCCGCGTACAGCGTGTTTTTTACATAAGTTATGTAAACCAAGAAATAATGCTGCTAAAAGACCTAGGTACATCCACATGGCTGCGAAGATAGTTTTTTAACAAGATTCAGAATATATTTTCCTATTAAACTAAAGCGTCTATTTATCTTTTTTCATTTAATAATAAATTGGATTTAATAATCGGGTATATCAATTAAAATGATTCTTTATACAGTTAAACCTATTAACAGTGCCGATGAAGAAAAACAGGAAATCGAGCCTCAATTTTTACTAGATTTACAACTAGCTCCATATAACAGACTATTTGAGAATGAAAATAAAGACAATCATTTTTTGTTTATTTCCTACGTTGATATTTACTTTTTTAGGCTGCACTAAAGAAACAAATGAAGAGGTATTGGAAAATGCTTTTTATAAAAACGCTTTAGTGAATGCTGATAATAATTTGCTTTCTGGTTTTTGGGCAATTACAAAAGCAGAATTTGAAGGAGTACAGGTTGAGATTCCAGTTAATTATCAGGATTGTGGTCGCGAGTTTTTTGTTTTTAGTGAAAACGGAGATTACAATGAGTATATCTATCAATCTAGTGCTTGTGATTTGATCAATATCAAATCTAACTGGAACTTAAACAAGGGTGTAGTTTCTTTTGAAACCCTTTCGGGAACTCAAGATGAGTGGGTGTTAACCAATATAACTAGTAACAGACTAACTTTTAAAGTTAGATTAGATGTAACTGAAGATGGGGAGAAAGACATAGTTTTCATTTTTGCCGATCGTTTTACTCCTAATGAGAACGATTTTGTAACTCAAAGTTTTTCTTGGAACAGTAATGCTTTGGATGAAGAGGGACTCATACGGTTTTCGTGGATTCCTTATAGTGGCTTTAATGAATTTAATAGATATGAGGTATACAGAAGTGCCGGGGAAAATTGTTCCAAATCCAATGCGGAACTAATTGCTACGATAACTGATGTTTCAAACACCGAAATAACAGATTTAACTCCTAGTTCTGAGAACCGATTGTGTTATTTTTTACGACTATATACAGACAAAGGTTTACTCGGTGAGAGTATTGTTTATGATATAACTACAGACGGTATAATTCCAAAAGCGGTAACCTTGCAACAACCAGAAGTAAACGGTGTTTCAATCAACTTATCATGGCTAGCTTCAGAGGACCCTTATTTTTCCCATTATGAAATCACTTATTCTAATTATCCACCAGGAACAGAGGCAACAGCATATCAAGAATACAGCGTAAAAATAATTACGGATAGACTAGAGAATACATTTATCGATAATGCACCTCCGTATTTAGAGAATCCTTTTTACAACCTTTATGTTTATAATATTTTTGGTAATAGAAGTAGTGCTTTTAATACGGAGATTACTAATTATTGGGAAGTAGATTATAAAAGACCAGAACTATTCGGAGTCAAAAAAATTGACATTTTTCAAATAGTATCTGATGAGTCCTTACTTTATTTTTACGGGGGCTTAACGGGTGCAGGTAATCAGCAAAATTTATTTGCTTTTAATTATAGTAGTAATAGTATTGTAGCTGAAGCTAATATACCTCCTGGAGTGCAAACAGAGGTTCCATTTAAAATTATAGAATCTGAATTTGGTAAAGAGTTAATTATGGTTCAGGGCCTTGAACTCCATGTTTATAATGCAGTTGACTTAAGCTTTAAATATTCTATTGACCCCGAAGTTATCTTTACTATTGATGATTTTGGTCTGGATGTAAACGGGAATTGGATAATTATAGACGATGATAACTTATTTACGTTCAATAGAAGTGAATCCTTAATGGAGGTTATTTCAAGTCAAAATCATTTTATAGAGCATCAAGGAGGAGGAAATTACACCCTGCTTATTATTGACAATAACCAAGTATTAGTTGGACATAGAAATGAGACGACGAGCTTTCTGATTGAAATAAACATTGATGGCACCATTGAAGGGAGTTCTGAAATTAATGTACCCATAAAGCAAGGTTTTACTGATTCTAAGACCTTTTATAATGAATTGGACGGTTATTTATTAAATATACCTGACAATCGAATCTATTCTACACAAAGCTTCGAATTAATAGAAACTGTTGTACAACCTTACAATATTTCTGGAATCAGTAAAAATGGTACGATGATATATGGAACAGATAATTATCCTTCGTGGCAAATTACAGATACAAGTTTGCATACAAAAGAAGCTGTTAGCTTTAATCGGAATACTAAAGAAGTGAAAACCTATACCACAATTGGTTATCCGTTAATTATGTTCGAAGATAATTCTGGCAGACTTTTTAGTATCTCTAGTGGACTAAAAAAGAATAAAATAGGGGATAATTACAATGATAAAGGAGATTTGTTTGTAGAGGAAATTAATTAAATTAATCCTTTACAAATTTAGCCCGTTCCATAAAATAAGATTCGTACCGTTTTAATTTTGGTGACATTGCCTCAGAATATAGTATATACTGGCATTTTCCAAGACTTTGAGTAACGGATAGTATGGCACTTGAATCGGTTTTCTGTAATAGAAAATCAGCATCATCTATACTGAATATTTTTAATTGAGATGTACTTACTCCGTTTAATAAAAACAGTTTATTCATTGTCCTAGGAGTAGAAATTAAAATATCTACACCTTCAAATATTTCCGATTTTTGAACATCTATATGTAATTCTTCATACCCTACATAAACCCTAATATCACTGTATTTGGTATAGCTTAGAAAAGCTTCATAGAGCTCAAGAGCTTTTGTTTTATTTTCAACGATTACAACTGCTCTAGGTGCATTTCCTTCGGTTTTAAATCCAATTTTATGTAGTGTAGTAAGAATGAGTGCGGTTGTTTTTCCACTACCAGCTGCTGCGGTACAATAGGCACTTGCACCACTTTTTATAACCGGAATTGCTTTTGCTTGAAAGGAGGTAGGTTCTGTAAATTTAAGTTGCTCTAATCTTTCAAGAAGCTCTGGATGTAATTTTTTAAAAGACATATGAATTTGAGCTATTTATTTGTGTTTAATTAAAAATAATATCGTGTAAACAAAGATAACATCTAAGCCTTAAACATGGGCTCTAATTTGCTTACATTCCTGTTAAAACTCCTATTTGCGCTTTTACTAATCTATTGGTTTTGATTAAGATTGACTTTAAACTAAAACGAGTCTTTATAGAAAATAGATAAAGGTAGATGTGAGTATAGCTGCAGGTCGTCTAAAACTTTTGGTCTTATACAATGTAAAGGTACTATAATTCGTTAGCGCCCTACGCAACTTAAGTAGTCTTTAATTTTTTCTTATGTCTAAAAAATTATTCCTAATTACTCTTATACTTTCGCTTTTCCAGCACTTGAATGCTCAGATAGACGAAGAGTGGATTGCCAATGGTACGGGTAATACGTATAGTAAATTACAGAGTCTTACAGGTGCCCGGCCTCAAGTTCCTTGTGGACATGGAAGCTTCACTGATACTGGACATATAGACGAGATAATGGATACGGAGTTGAATAAGCACGCATTTCGCTTTGCTATGCATGCTTCCGAAGACGGTAACTATAATCAGTGTAATCCGGCGGAAATTAAAGAACGTCAGAGAAACGAATTAGCTTATAATACGGCAAAGCCTACTCAAAAAGTAAAATATACCTGGTATATGAAACTGCCATCCGATTTTAAAACAACAACAAATTTTAATTATAATTTTTGTCACTTGCACCAGATAAAATTGAGAGATGGTAGTTATAGTTCACAACCTATGTTCACCTTGTCTGCATGGAGAGACCAGTTAGAACTTATTACCTCCACTACAGATTATAATGGTGATCGGGTTTTAGCTTCCGAGCCTCTTGCCAATTTTTTAGGTAAATGGGTAGCGATTACCGAAATCATTAATTATGGCGATACTACTGCTTCTGGAGCGTATGGTATTCAAATTAAGGAACTTTTTGGAACGCAGGAAACTCTATTCACTTTCTTAGACAATAATATTCAGACTTGGAAAGGCTTTGCTACCAATCTTCAGGTAAAATGGGGGCTATACAGAATGCGCACGAGTATTGGTGGTGGTACGGTATTTTCAGACTTAAAGGATGAACAAGTGCTATATGATAATTTTAAAGTAACCTATTTAAACGATGGAGAACCTATACAATTTGACGCACCCAAAGTGTTATTAACCCTTAATGCTACTAATGGTACTATTACCGTTAATCCTGAAGTAGCTAACAATGTATATGATGAAGGAGCGGAAATTACGCTTAGCGCTATTCCAAATGATGGGTATGAATTTACGCGTTGGGAGCAAGATGCTAGTGGTAGTGTAAATCCGGTTGTGATTACTATGAATATGGCGAAAAACGTAACTGCAGTCTTTACAGAAATTCAAACAGAAATTACATCTTTTCTATTAACAATCGAATCTATAAATGGTATCATTACTGCAAACCCGTCTGCTGAGGACGGTATGTATGAAGAAGGTACTGAGGTTTTACTTACAGCTGTAGCAAATGAAGGTTATGAATTTATACGTTGGGAGCAAGATGCAAGCGGAAGTTCTAACACAGTGGCAATTACGATGGCGGAAGCGCAAAACATATCGGTTGTGTTTAGCTTACTACTATCTGAGAGTGATATTGATAATCAAATAACAATATCTCCAAACCCCGTGAAAACAGTATTGACTATAACCAATACTAGCGATTTAGAAATTATAGGCAGTA
>CALHVP010000143.1 GCA_938038975.1 uncultured Maribacter sp.
AAACTGTTCTTTAGAAAATTATCTATGTGACCAAAAGGCTCATCCAAAAGAAGTATTTCTGGCTTTTGCGCTAAAACTCGTGCTAATGCCACACGTTGTTGTTGTCCTCCACTTAAGGTGTTCACTTTTTTATGTGCAAAAGGGGTAAGTTCAATTAATTCCAATAATTCTGCTGTTCTTGCCTTAAGTTCTTCTGGATAAAATACAGATAGGTATTGCGAAATATTTTCAGCTACAGTGGTGAAAGGCATTAAGTCAAAATCTTGAGAAAGGTATTTCATGAAAGGAGCTCCCGGCACTAAATGGTAGGCAGGTCCTAAAACGGGTTCATCTTCCCAGAAGATATGTCCCTTTTCTAAATCTTTTAGGCCGTAAATAATTTTTAGTAAGGTGCTTTTTCCGCAACCGCTTTCTCCTATTAATGCGACATGCTCTCCTATAGGAACAGTAAAGCTAATGTCCTTTAAAACTGGGTTTTTATCGTAAGCAAAAAAAACATTTTCTACTCTAAGCATAACAAAAATTTGATCTTGGGATATAAAAAATCCGCTCTAAAAAAGAACGGATTTGATATGAATTAATTGCGTCCGTTTTATTATTCCTTGAACTCTTTTAGAACCGCTTGGTTAGGTAACTCAGTAAAGCCCATATTGTATAAAGTAAACCCATAAATATCTGCATATTGTTCAATGGTTTTACTTACTGGAGTTCCTGCGCCATGACCTGCATTGGTTTCTATTCGAATTAAAGTAGGATTGTCTCCTGTTTGTTTTTCTTGCAACTCTGCGGCAAATTTAAAACTATGTGCAGGAACCACACGGTCATCATGGTCTCCTGTAGTTACCATTGTTGCAGGATATGAAGTACCTGCTTTAACGTTATGAACTGGGGAGTAGCCTTTTAAATAATTAAACATTTCTGCATCATCTTCAGAAGTTCCGTAATCGTAAGCCCAACCTGCACCTGCGGTGAACGTATGATAACGCAACATATCCATTACACCAACAGCAGGTAAAGCTACCTGCATTAAATCTGGTCTTTGCGTCATTGTCGCCCCCACAAGTAATCCGCCATTAGACCCACCACGAATGGCTAGGTATTCTTTGGAGGTATAATCATTATCAATGAGGTATTCTGCAGCTGCAATGAAATCATCAAACACATTCTGTTTTTTGGTTTTAATTCCCGCGTCGTGCCATTCTTTTCCATATTCACCACCACCTCTTAAATTAGGAACGGCGTAAACACCACCCTGTTCCATCCATACCGCATTTACGATACTAAATGAGGGAGTTAGGCTAACATTAAAACCACCATAACCGTATAGTATAGTTGGGTTCTTTCCATTAAGTTCCAAACCTTTTTTGTGTGTAATAATCATGGGAACTTTAGTGCCATCTTTTGAATCATAGAATACTTGAGTAGATTCATAATCTGCAGGATTAAAATCTATCTCAGGTTTCCAATACTGTTCAGATTTTCCAGTCTCCACATCAAATTTATAGGAAGAGCCAGGGGTATTATAATTAGTGAAAGAATAATAAAATATCCTATCATTTCTTTTTCCACCAAAGCCACTAGCACTTCCAACACCTGGAAGTCTTACTTCTCGTATGCGATTACCCATGTAATCATACTGATATACTTTTGATATAGCATCTACCATGTACTCTGCAAAAAAGTAACCACCACCAGTACTAGGACTTAATACATGATCTGTTTCTGATATAAAATTAACCCAAAATTTTTCGTTTGGATTAGTTGCGTCTACGGTTACAATTTTTTTATTAGGAGCGTCTCTATTGGTAACAATGAAAAGTGTGGAACCTATATTTTCTATAATATAATTATCAGATTCCGTGTCTTCTACAATAGGAAGTAATAAGCCATTAGGATCTTCTAAATCTTGAATATAAAGTTTGTTTCCTGAAGTTGAAACAGATGCAGATATAATTAGGTAGCGATTATCTTCTGTAACGCTTGCACCAACATATCTATGTTTTTCCAAAGGAGTACCGCCATAAATAAGTTCATCCTCTTTTTGTGTTGTTCCTAATTTGTGATAATATACTTTGTGTTGGTCTGTTTTAGCAGAAAGCTCACTTCCCTCAGGTTTATCATAACTAGAATAATAGAAACCATCGTTTCCTTTCCATGATATTCCGCTAAATTTAATATCTACCAAAGTATCTTCAATGATTTCTCTGGATTCCGTATCCATGACTATTGCTTTGCGCCAATCGCTACCACCTTCAGAAATTAAGTAGGCAGCTAAAGAACCATCCTTGGTAAATCGTAGTCCAGCCAATGAGGTGGTACCATCTTCTGAAAATGTATTTGGATTTAAAAATACTTCTGGCTCAGCGTCTCCTTTTTTTCTATAGACTACATATTGGTTTTGTAACCCATCGTTTTTATAGAAATAGGTGTAATCACCTTCTTTAAAAGGAGATCCTACTTTTTCATAGTTCCATAGTTTTTCTAAGCGATTTTTAATATCGTTTCTAAAAGGTATGTTCTCTAAATAACCAAAAGTGGTTTTGTTTTGTGCGGCTACCCAGGACTCAGTCTCTTCACTTCTATCATCTTCGAGCCATCTGTAAGGATCGGGAACATCTGTTCCAAAATAGGTGTCAACAGTGTCAACTTTTTGTGTGGTAGGATAGGTCACGGCTATTGGTTCTCTTTTAGTTTCTGTTTGGCAAGCAGCAAGGAAAATTAATGCTACAATACATAGAATTGGTTTTTTCATGGTATGGAGTATATTAGTCCGGTTAAAATTACCATAAAAAAACCTTCAAAACAGATTTGTTTTGAAGGTTTTAACATTCTTGCGATACTATTTTTAGACCAAATTATGTGCAACTAAATACTCTGCAATTTGAACAGCATTTGTTGCAGCTCCTTTTCTTAAGTTATCTGCAACGATCCACATATTTAACGTATTTCTCTGAGTTTCATCTCTGCGTATTCTACCAACGAATACTTCATCCTTGTCATGCGCATATATGGGCATAGGGTATGTATTAGTATCCGGGTTATCCTGTACCGTAATACCAGGTGTATCATTTAAAATGCGTCGTACCTCGTTTAGTTCAAAATCATTTAGAAATTCAACGTTGACTGATTCTGAATGCCCGCCAGAAGTAGGGATTCGTACAGCCGTAGCAGAGATAGAAAAAGAACGATCATCTAATATTTTTTGTGGCTCACGAGTCAGTTTCATTTCTTCTTTAGTGTAGCCATTTTCCATAAACACATCACAATGAGGTAATGCATTACGCCCAATAGGATAGGGATAGGCCATTTCACCCTGTATGCCAGCTAGTTCGTTTTCTAGCTGCTTTACTGCTTTTACACCCGTTCCGGATACAGATTGATAGGTAGACACTATGACCCTTTTCATCTTGTATTTTTTATGAAGAGGCGCTAAGGCCATCACTAATTGAATGGTAGAACAATTTGGGTTAGCGATGATTTTATCAGCTTTAGAAAGTTCTGAAGCGTTAATTTCTGGAACCACTAATTTTTTGTCTGGATCCATACGCCAGGCAGAAGAATTGTCTATGACAGTAGTACCAACTGCTGCAAATTTAGGTGCCCATTCCAAGGAAGTATCCCCTCCAGCAGAAAATATAGCAATCTGCGGTTGTTGCGCAACTGCTTCTTCCAAACCAATAATAGTGTACGGTTTATTTTTATAGTTAAGTGTTTTTCCTACAGACCGTTCTGAGGCTACCAATAAGAGTTCGGTTATTGGAAAATTACGCTCGGCTAAAACTTTTAACATCACTTCGCCTACCATACCGGTGGCACCAATTACTGCTACTTTCATTTACTGCAAATTAAATTTGAGCGACAAAAATAGGTATTCCTTGATAGTGAATGGCTAAAATCAATAAGATTATTAAAAATATAACAAGTTGTTATATTTAAAACATCGTAATTATTCTATACTATCGATAGTACTAAAAAAAGAACCGTTAATAGTGTCAGCGAAACAACTATTAACGGTTTTAAAATTATACTGCTAGTAGTGCAGCGGCTTGTCCCAAATTTATTTCAGGATATAAATCTTATTTTTTTAATGAATCTCTTATTTCCATAAGCAATTCTTCTGCAGTAGGTCCTGCTGGTGCAGCCGGAGCTTCAACAACTGGTGCTTT
>CALHVP010000144.1 GCA_938038975.1 uncultured Maribacter sp.
CAAAATGCGTTTTTGGTCATATTGCCAATACTAGAAATTGTATGTAATGAAATTTCATTTTCAAAGTTATTCATGGTATACTCAAATACATCGCGCATTCGTTTTCCTTCTATATCACTATACTTTTTGTCATAAATAAAAGAAGATAAGCTTTTGTAATTACATTCTGCTAATAGTTTAAGCAGTTCTAGTAATAGTATAAAGCGTTCAAGCTTGGACTCCTGTTCAATAAGCTTAAATAAAGATGTTATTACTTTTTTTTGTGAGTTTACTTTAAAGCCTTGTTTTGATCGTTTAAAAAAAGACTCCAATTCTTTTAGTTCTTCCAGTTCAAAAAAGCGAGACCCAAATGCATATTCTGTAAAAAATAAGGTAAGCATATGTGAGTTTTCACCAGTATGGGTGTCACTTTTAAACACATGCGGAATATTACTACCTATTACTAGGATGTCTCCCGATTTGTAATAATTAATAGTGTCTCCAACAATTAATGTACCTTCTCCTTCAACAATTAAACTCAATTGTATTTCTTCATGCTGATGTAACTTATCAAAAAACATAAGGCCTTTATCCTCTTGATATATCAAGGCATCAAAATCTGGTTTTGGAATTTTAAAAGGTAGAACTTTCACGGTTTAAGATTATTTTCTGGATCTAATATACGCAAATACTACTCTTTAAGTATGTCTAAATTAATTTTATGGATAATATAGTATTGATTAAGGATAAATAGCTATCATGTATTTAGGGAGTTCTCTATTAGTTTTACAGTATTAAATAAAAAGTATATGAGTATTAAATGGGAAGGTGTTATGCCAGCTGTGACAACCAAATTCACAAGTAATGATGAATTGGATTTAAAAACATTTCAATTAAATATCAATGCACAGCTTGATGCTGGTGTACATGGTATTGTCCTTGGAGGTACTTTAGGTGAAGCCAGCACATTAACTGATGATGAAAAAAGAACACTAACAACTACTACGGTAGATATCGTAAAAGGGAAAGTTCCAGTTCTCATCAATATTGCTGAGCAAACGACTAAAGGTGCAATTCTTGCAGCCCAAAAAGCTGAAGAAGATGGCGCAAAAGGTTTAATGATGCTACCTCCAATGCGTTATAAGTCCGGAGACCGTGAAACGGTTGAATATTTTAAAGCTGTTGCCAATAGTACATCTTTACCAATCATGGTCTATAATAATCCCGTAGACTATAAAGTTGAAGTGACCCTAGATATGTTTGAAGATTTACTACAATGTAAAAATATTGAAGCTGTAAAAGAATCTACACGAGACATCTCAAATGTTACACGTATTAAAAATCGATTTGGTGAACGTCTTAAGATTATGACAGGAGTAGATACTGTTGCACTTGAAAGTTTATTAATGGGTGCCAATGGTTGGATTGCAGGCTTAGTTTGTGCTTTTCCTGCTGAAACTGTTGCTATATACCAACTTCAAAAGGCAGGACGTATTAAAGAGGCTATTGATATTTACCGTTGGTTCTTACCATTATTAGAATTAGATATAAACCCTAAATTAGTTCAGAATATTAAGCTGGCTGAAGTATACACCAAAATTGGTACTGAAAATGTCAGAGCGCCAAGATTACCTTTACATGGAGAAGAGCGTAAACACGTGATAAAAATTATTGAAGACAGTTTAAAAACTAGACCAATTCTACCAGAATACAAAAATTTATAATATGTTAGCGATAAGACCAACGTGTGAAAACTGTAATAAGACCTTAGCATACGATTCTGAGGAAGCTATGATTTGCACTTTTGAATGTACCTTTTGTAAGACATGTGTAGAAACTGTCTTGCAACATGTGTGTCCAAATTGTGGTGGTGGTTTTGAAAAACGTCCCATAAGACCCGAAACGCTATTAAAAAAATATCCAGTTTCAACAGATATTGTTTACAAACCTGTTGACCTTATAAAGCATAAAGAACGAATAGATAAAACATGATAACAGGAAAAAACCTCATTGGTAATACACCATCTGCAAAAGGAAATATAAGGTATAAAACCTTCAATCCGCAACTAAATATTGAGAATCAAACCACTTTTGTAGAAGCCACTTCTGCTGAAATTGAAATGGCATGTGTTATAGCAGAAAAAGCATTTCAAAAGTATAAAACCTATTCAGGAAAACAGAAAGCAGCATTTTTAAATTCTATTGCAGATGAAATTTTAGCATTAGATGATGAGTTGATAAAAGCCTATTGTTCAGAAACCGGTTTACCAGAAGGACGTGCAAAAGGAGAACGCGGGCGTACTGTTGGTCAATTACGTTCTTTTGCAGAATTAGTTGCAGAAGGTTCCTGGGTAGAAGCTACAATAGATACTGCACAACCGGAAAGAGCGCCTATGCCAAAGTCGGATATACGGAAACTCATGTTGCCCATTGGTCCGGTAGTGGTTTTTGGTGCAAGTAATTTTCCTTTAGCCTATTCTACAGCCGGTGGAGACACAGCGGCTGCGTTAGCTTCAGGTTGTCCAGTAATTGTAAAGTCGCATCCTATGCATGCTGGAACTGGAGAACTTGTAGCTTCGGCTATTATTAAGGCTGCTGAAAAAACAGGAATGCCAAATGGCGTGTTTTCTAATATAAATAGTAGCGGGATTGAGGTTGGTGCCCAATTGGTAAAACGTCCAGAAATAAAAGCTGTTGGTTTTACAGGTAGTATTAAAGGAGGAAGAGCCTTATATGATTTGGCAGCCCAGAGAAAAGAACCTATTCCTGTATTTGCAGAAATGGGAAGTATTAATCCTATTATAATTTTACCCCAAGCTGTTAAAAATAGAGGTGAAGCTTTAGCAAAAACATATGCAAGTTCGATTACTTTAGGAACCGGTCAATTCTGTACCAATCCAGGATTGGTATTAGGTATTAAAGGTGATGCTTTGACACGTTTTATTCAAAATTTATCTAATGAAATTGTCAAGATAGAACCCTCTTGTATGTTGCATCCAAATATTAGTAGTGCTTATGAATTTAATAAACAGAAAGTAATTTCTCAACCCGATTTATCACTTGTTGCAGATTACAAATCTAATGTAAAAGACAATTATGCAAAACAGGCTATTGCTACTGTAGAAGGTGAAATATTTTTAGAAAACCCAACATTACATCAGGAAGTATTTGGGCCATTTTCTATGGTTGTACAGTGTGAAAGCACAGAACAGTTAGAGCAAATAATTTCACAATTAGAAGGGCAATTAACCGGGACTATTATTGCAGAAGATGGCGAAGCATCAAATTATACGGAAGTTATTTCTGCATTACAAAATCGCGTAGGAAGAATTATTTATAATGGGGTGCCAACAGGAGTTGAGGTGTGTCCATCCATGGTTCATGGAGGTCCATATCCTGCATCTACAGATAGCCGTTTTACAGCAGTTGGAATAGATTCTGTAAAACGTTGGGTAAGACCATTTAGTTACCAAGATTGGCCAAATGAATTACTTCCAAATGAGTTAAAAAACGAAAACCCCTTAGGAATTTTGAGACGTGTCAATGGAGAACAAACTAAAATCTAAGCTGTGAAAAAGCATACTTTTGTTTGTATTGATGCCCATACCTGCGGAAACCCTGTAAGAGTTATTAAAGAAGGAGGACCCAAACTCATTGGAAATGATATGAGTGAAAAACGCCAGCACTTTTTAAACGAATACGATTGGATTAGAAAAGGGCTTATGTTTGACCCGCGCGGGCATGATATGATGAGTGGTAGTATTTTATATCCACCTCACCATCCAGAAAATGATTTTGCTATTCTTTTTATTGAAACATCAGGTTGTTTACCTATGTGCGGTCATGGGACTATTGGTACTATAACTATAGCTATTGAAGAAGATTTGGTAACACCAAAAGTTCCTGGTAAGATTCGTATGGAAGCTCCAGCAGGATTGGTGGAAATTGATTATGGTCAAACCGAAAATAAAGTGGATTGGGTAAAACTAACCAATGTAAAAAGTTATTTGGCGGCAGAAAATCTAAGTGTATATTGTCCTGAATTAGGTGAGATTAGCTTTGATGTTGCTTACGGCGGAAATTTCTATGCTATTGTAGATCCACAAGAAAATTTTAGTGGCATTCAAAATTTTACAGCCTCTAAGATTATTCAATTTTCGCAAATTCTGAGAGAGCGGATTAACAAAAAATATCCAAATCAGTTTATTCACCCAGAGAATGAAACGATAAGAGATGTAACACACATGTTATGGACTGGCACGCCTTTAGACCCAATATCTTCCGGCCGTAATGCCGTTTTTTATGGCGATAAAGCCATTGATAGAAGTCCTTGTGGTACGGGGACATCTGCACGTTTAGCACAATTGCACGCCAAAGGCAAATTAAAGATGGGCGAAGATTTTGTTCATGAAAGTTATATTGGTAGTACATTTATAGGTCGTGTTGAAAAAGAAACTACTATGGGTGGAAAATTAGCTATTATTCCTAGCATAAAAGGTTGGGCGAAAATCTATGGTCATAATACCATTACTATAGATGAAGACGACCCTTATGCTTTTGGGTTTCAAGTGATTTAATATGAGTAAAAAAATCATAATTATTGGTGGCGGAATTATAGGATTATGTTCTGCTTATTACCTTCAAAAAGAAGGATGTCAGGTTACGGTTATCGACCAATCTAATATGGATGCTGGTGCGTCCTACGTTAATGCAGGGTATTTATCACCCAGTCATATCATTCCGCTTTCTGCTCCAGGTGTTATGAAAAAAGGCTTAAGATGGATGTTTAATCCTAAAAGTCCACTGTATATAAAGCCAAGGCTCGATTTGGATTTCTTAAAATGGACCTATGCCTTTAATAAATCGTGTAACTCAAAACATGTAGAAAAAGCGATTCCTATTATAAAAGAGCTGACGTTACTTTCTCAAGAACTTTATGATGGAATTAGGCAAGATGAAAACTTTACGTTTCATTTAGAAAAGAAAGGTTTACTCATGTTATGCCAAACAGAAAAAATGCTTGAGGAAGAAATTAAAACAGCTAATTTAGCAAATACTGAAGGTTTAGAAGCTTCCGAGATTTCACTTCAAGATTTAAAAAAATTAGAACCAAACGTTAACATAAACATCAAAGGAGCCACTTTTTATAAATGCGATTCGCATTCCACGCCTCATGAATTTATGACAGAAATGTTAAGTCACTTAAAAAGTGTAGGCGTTCAATTTTACACAAATGAGCGCGTTGAAGATTTGCAGGTTTCTAATAGAAAAATAACGGCGATTACAACACAAAATCAAACCTTATCTGCAGATGAGTATGTTTTGGCAGCTGGGTCATGGAGCCATTTACTTAGTAAGAAATTAGGTTTACAATTGTTGCTTCAGGCTGGTAAAGGCTATAGTATAAATTCTAAACAAGATATCGGGATTAATGTTCCTGCGATATTAGCAGAGGCTAAAGTTGCAGTCACACCTATGAATGGCTTTACGCGTTTTGCTGGCACTATGGAAATTGCAGGAATCAATCAATCTATAAATAAAATTCGAGTGGATAGCATTGCAGATGCAGTTACACGTTATTATCCGGAGATTGCATTGACTACAGAAGAACGTAACGCTGCTGCCAGTGGTTTAAGGCCTGTGAGTCCAGATGGGTTGCCATATATAGGTAAATCTTCAAAATGTGCGAATATCACGATTGCTACAGGTCACGCGATGATGGGTTGGAGTATGGCTACGGCAACCGGAAAATTGGTTTCAGAAATCATTTCAAAAAAGCAAATGTCCTTACCGATACATCA
>CALHVP010000145.1 GCA_938038975.1 uncultured Maribacter sp.
TCTGCTCGCTTAACTATACCATCTCCAGATGCATAAATTGGTGTACCTCTTGGAGCTGTAAAATCCATGCCATAATGAAACTTACGTACTTTAGTAAAGGGGTCTGTTCTGTAACCGTAACCAGATGCCATACGTGTTAAATCTTCATTGTTTACTGGTTGTATAGCAGGTATTGCAAGTAGAAATTTTTCTTTATCTTCTGCTAAAATAGCTATTTCATCTAAGGATTTAGATTGTACCACAATAGCTTTTTCTAATATATCTAAACGTTTGTTACTCTCCTTTATTAAGGTAGAATTGTCAAAGCCTTCAAATTTTTTGTAACGGTTTATACCTCCAAAACCAGCACGACGTTGTTCTTCAGGTATAGGATTTGCTTCAAAATACAATCTATAAATGGCATTATCACGTTCTTCTACGTTTTCTAAAACAGCGATAGCATCATCCATTCGCTTATTCAGTAAGTCGTATTGCAATTCCATATTCTCTAACTCTCTTGCAAGCTGACGTTCTTTCGGAGATTCCAAAAAATAACTACCTACTAAAACAAAGAAAAATCCAAAGAGAGCAGAAGCTAATAGAAAAACAAAGGCGTACTTTACAGTTGTTCGCTTTTTACGTTCTATTTTCCTAAAGGATAACGTTTCAGAATCGTAATAGTATTTTACTTTAGCCATATCTTAAAATATTCTATTTTTGTGCCAAAATAGAACAGTACACAAATATAGAAATAGTTTTGCACTTATAGTAATTTATAAGAAACGTCACCTAAGTGCTAGATTATGAAATATAAATAACGACCAACAGATGAAGTCTCAAGACATCCGAAATAAATTCTTAAACTTTTTTAAAGAAAAAGAACACCTCATTGTGCCATCTGCACCAATGGTTTTGAAAAACGACCCTACATTAATGTTTGTTAATTCTGGTATGGCACCGTTTAAAGAATATTTTTTAGGGAATGCAATACCAAAAAGAAACCGAATAGCAGATTCGCAGAAATGTCTTCGAGTTTCAGGTAAGCATAATGACTTGGAAGAAGTTGGTTACGATACCTATCACCACACATTATTTGAAATGTTAGGGAATTGGAGTTTTGGAGATTACTTTAAAAAAGAAGCTATTGCTTGGGCTTGGGAGCTTTTAACAGAAGAGTTTGGTCTAGATGAAGAGATGCTTTATGTAACCGTTTTTGAAGGTAGTACTGATGCAGATAATCTTGAGATGGATACTGAGGCTTACGACATATGGAAACAATACATAGCGGAAGATCGTATTCTTAAAGGAAATAAAAAAGATAATTTTTGGGAAATGGGTGATCAAGGACCATGCGGACCTTGTAGTGAAATCCATGTAGATATTCGTTCTGCTGAAGAAAAAGCTAAAGTAGATGGTAAGTCTTTAGTAAATATGGACCATCCTCAAGTTGTAGAAATATGGAATCTCGTTTTTATGCAATACAACCGTAAAGCCAATGGTTCTCTTGAGGCTTTGCCAAATAATCATATAGATACGGGTATGGGTTTTGAACGTCTTTGTATGGCTCTACAGGGCGTGACATCAAATTATGATACAGATGTGTTTACGCCAATAATTAGGGAAATAGAAACCATCACAAATTCTAAATATGGTAAAGATGAAAAAACGGATATTGCTATTCGGGTTATTTCAGATCATGTTAGAGCAGTTGCATTTTCTATAGCAGACGGACAATTGCCAAGTAATACAGGTGCAGGTTATGTTATAAGAAGAATTTTAAGACGTGCGGTACGTTATGGATTTACATTTTTAAACCAAAAAGAGCCTTTTATTTATAATTTGGTGGAGACCTTGAGTAATCAAATGGGAGACGCATTTCCAGAACTTAAAGCACAAGAACGATTAATAGAAAATGTAATAAAAGAAGAAGAAAACTCTTTTTTAAGAACACTAGACCAAGGCCTTTTATTATTAGATAAGGTTATTGAAGATACAAAGGATAAAACTATAGATGGTAGTAAAGCTTTTGAGTTGTATGACACTTATGGATTTCCTTTAGATTTGACCCAGCTTATTGCAAGAGAAAAAGGGTTTAGTATTGATGAGACTGGCTTTAAGAGTCAAATGCAAAAGCAAAAAGACCGCTCTAGAGCAGCATCGGCATCTGAAACATCGGATTGGGTTATTGTAAAAGAAGATGATACAGAAGAGTTTATAGGCTATGATACATTAACGGCTGATGTAAAATTAACACGTTACCGAAAAGTACTATCCAAAAAAGATGGAGAGCAATACCAGTTGGTATTTAATATGACGCCTTTTTACCCTGAAGGTGGGGGGCAAGTAGGAGATAAGGGTTTTATAGAAGCGCCCAATGGCGATGTTATTTATGTAACGGATACCAAAAAAGAAAATAATGTTATTATTCATATAGCTAAACATTTACCTAAGCATTTACACGATACTTTTACTGCTAATGTAAGTGATGATCATAGGCGTTTGTCTGCTAGTAACCATACCGCAACACATTTATTACACCAAGCGTTACGTACTATTCTTGGTACTCATGTAGAGCAAAAAGGATCATTGGTAAAACCAAAATCTTTACGTTTTGATTTTTCACATTTCTCTAAAGTAGATCAAGAGCAATTACAACAAATTGAAGATTTTGTAAATGCTAGAATTAGAGAAAATTTACCATTAGAAGAACAACGAAATATACCCATGCAAAAAGCTATTGACGAAGGTGCAATAGCATTGTTTGGAGAAAAATATGGAGACAGTGTTAGAGCCATTCGTTTTGGGCAATCTATGGAGTTGTGTGGCGGAAC
>CALHVP010000146.1 GCA_938038975.1 uncultured Maribacter sp.
TATACGATTATAAACGTTTGTAAAGGTATATTATTCCTATACTATACTGCTATAATCAATGAACACCAGACATGATACGATTATTACTAAATTGCAGATATAAAAGATATATATAACATATGTTCTATATACAATTGTTAGCAAAAATTTAAATATTGAGTAGTAAAAAAAATATTGGATTAGTAATTGTGGTTCTTGTCATAGGGTACAATATCTATGATTATTTTAAGGTCAAGCATACTTTGTTAAGTGCTGAAATTGAAAAATGTAGTAATAAATACACTGCAGCATATTCAGATTTGGATAAAAAGGTTGCAGATAAATTTTGTGCTTGTCTTTTAGAAAATCTTGGAGAAAAGTATAAAAATTCAAATACTGGCGCAGAAAATATAATCGAGAAAGAAAAACTTGTATTGCAAGATTGTTTTGAAAAGGCCAAAAGATAAAACCTCAATACGTTTACCCGCAAGTTAGATCAATTGGATTTTAAAAAATCTCGCAAATGGACTTCTCACTCATTTGTAGTCGGACTTTGAAATCTAAATGAAAAACTTGATTTGTTACTCTGAAATAAAAAAACTTTTGCTAACAATACCTATAATCCATTGCGGGCGGATTTCCTAAACGGAAATCCTTAACTTTAGGCAATGGCTTGGTCTTGACGGAAAAATCCAGACGGATTTTCCCGCAACGCGATCATAGCCGAGACGTTACCCACCATATGAAAAAAGAGTTCGTAATATCAATAATCATTAGTCTGACATTTTTGTCTTTAGGATTTCTTTTACTTCATTATGAACTAATTGGGTACGGATTATCATTCTTTGTCTTTTTGCCATTTGTACTTGGATACATTTTAGGTAAATCGACAATTAAAGCAATTAGTTTATGGGGTTTAATAACTTCTCTTTTCATTTTCTTCATTTTGCTATTAGCTGGTGGACTTGAAGGAATGGTTTGTATTTTAATGGCAATGCCTTTAATAATTGGAGCAGTTGCATTTGGAGCATTAGTTAAATATCTAATCAAAAAATACGATAAGACAAATAAGAAAGAGAACTTAATAAAAAGTTCAATTATACCACTGTGTTTATTCCTAACTTTTGGATTTGTAGAAACAGAATTGACCAAAAACGTAAACCATACAATTGAGGTAAAGTCTGAAATAATTTTACCCTATTCCTCAATGGAAGTCCATGAAACGATAAAATCTGTTGACACACTAAATGTCGAAAAACCATTCTTAATGAAGCTTGACTTACCTATTCCTCAAAAATGTATTCTTGAGGAAGAAAAAGTTGGAGCATTAAGAACTTGTTATTTTGAAGAGGGGAAAATAATAGAACGTGTAACTGAACTCGAAAAAGGAAAAATATTACGAATGGACGTAATAGATTATCAATTAACAGGTAGAAAATGGTTTGAATTTAAAGAAGCTATTTACACATTTGAAGAACTCAAAAACGGGAACTGCAAAATGACCCGAATAACAACTTACTCTTCTGAATTATATCCAAGATTATATTGGCAACCTCTTGAAAAAATTGGAATTGAACAAGAACACGATTATGTATTTAAGAATTTAGTAAAAGACTTGAAAAATAAATACGGTGGGTAACAAAGAACTGTGGTAAAAAACAAACAAATTCTTGGTTTAATTGAAAATCAGATTAAAAAATAATGAAAGCACATATGGCACACCCATAGTCTAGCACTATATGACTCATTGACAGACCCAGGGTTGCGGGTAAGGAGTTATACAAGAGGCTTGTCTAGACATTGGCAAGGAAAAAGTTAGTTATTATGCCGTTTTAGAGTAGTACTAGCTAAAACGTTAGCAAAGCTCAAAACAAAGGAAACTATTTCTTTAATTAGGCTATTTCTTTTCATTTGGAAAAGTTACAGTAATGGTTGTGCCTGTACCTTCTTTGCTAACAACATAAATTTCCCCATCGTTTCTTTTTATAAATTCAGAACTTAATACAAGACCAAGTCCACTTCCTTTTTCGCCTTCTGTACCTGGAACTCCTTTCGGTTTTTGTATGGAAAAAAGATTCTTACTAAACTCAGACGACATTCCAACACCAGTATCGGAAACTACTATTTTAATTTGGCTTGAAGTTTGGGTGACCAATACATTAACAATACCCTTTCTTGGGGTGAACTTAATGGCATTGTTGATTAAGTTACGAATGACAAATTCAACCTGATCTTTATCCCCTATAAGATGGGGATTACCGTTTATAGAGGTCAGTAAACTCACCTCTTTGTTATTGGCAATTGCTTTGAAGATATCACAGATCTCTTGAACGACAGTCCTTAGATTTATAGACTCTTTTTTATCCTCGATTGTATTCATTTGGGTTTGTGCCCAAATAATTAGATTGTCTGCCATCTTAAGGGTATTATCCAGAGATGTGCTCAGTTTTTTTCCTAAACTTTGAATTTCTTCTTTGCTAATAAAATCAATATGATCCACTAAAACGGAGCTAAAAGATTTTAGGGAAGCTAAAGGACTCCTTAAATCATGGGCAACAATGCTAAAAAATTTGTTTTTAGTGGCATTAAGTTCTTGTAATTCAGACTTCTGATTATTAATCGTATCATTTTGAGACTTGAGTTCCCTATTAATTTGTTTAAGTTTTCTTAAAATTAAAAACAAGGCAATTAGAAAAAAAGAGGTGACAAACAAACTGATATTACGATAAAATATAGTTGAGGCTTGGCTCGAATTTTCTTTATAAAGCTTCTCTGTTGTTTTATTTAGTTGGTGAATTGAAGTCATACTTTCTGTGAGTCTGTTTCTGTCTTCCAATTGTATTCGTTGTAGGTCGCCAGAAAGGTCATCGTATGCAATAAGATAAAGCTTTACTTTCTCAAGTTTATTCTGATTTAAATAAAATGTTTGTATTTCATGATATACTTTAAGTAGGAGCTTTTTTAAATTGAATTTTTTACAAAACGCTTCTACTTGTTCAAGGTACTTATACTCAAGTTTATAGTTTTTAGCTAGTTTGGCCATTGCAGCCAATTGCATCATAGCTTCTACAGTTGCTACTTTTTGTGCGTTATCTCCAAGTTCATCAGATATGCTAATAACTTTTTTAAAATAATAGCTGGCAGAGTCTGGTTGGTTTTCACTTTCTTTTATCAGTCCCATTACTTTGTAGCAGCTTGAAAGTACGGGAAGGTTAAAAATGGAATCATTGATATGTATAGCCATTCTAGTAAAATGTTTGGCCTTGGCAAACTCCTTGTGGTTGTAATAACTCTCACCTAGATTATGTGCAGATACTCCTATCCGCTCAGTCACATCTTGACTCTTAAAAAGTTCAAAAGACTTTTTATGAAATTTTATTTCTAGGTCACGATTATTTAAGCTTCGATATATGTGTCCCAAAGAAATATAGCAATTTGCTATTCCTTTCTCATCGCCCCGATTTTCAAAAATATCAATGGCCTTTTGAACATATTCCATGCTCATAAAATAATTATCATTTAAGGCATAAATGCTAGATAGTATTCTATAGCTATAGGCGATGCCATCAATATCGTTGACCTCGATTGCTAATTGTAAGGCCTCTTCAGCGTATTCCAAAGATTTAATATTGTCTACGTAGGTTAACTCCCTGCTTAGGGTATATAAGATATTTATTTTCTCTTTCGTAGTAAGCTCTGGTTGAGAAATCAATTTTTGAAGCTCTTGAACGTTTTGTGCTCCAACTAGAAAGGTGCTCAGTAAAATGAAAACCAAATAACATGCTTTCATGTTTGCAAATAGAAATTTCATACTTCAGAGGGAATTTGTAAGAAATTATATGTAATACGTTTAGGATATAAAGGTAATTTAGCTAAAAAAATGGAAGAACGTTTAAAATTCTTAGTTGAGTTTGTAGCTTACAAACTCAACTTATTAAATTAATCATCTTAAGCTAACCTGTACAGGTCATAATTCAAATTCATTAACTTTAGGAAAGTTTAGATAAAGCAGGCGCTAACACACGAGATAAAACGTTGGTGTTCATTTTAAATAAGAATAGAAAAGTATTGGATGAAAAGGTAAGTGAAAAATTTATTAACGATAAATTCGATTATTTATGAAAATACCGATAAATTCCATTTGCTAACAACCCATAAACGCAATGTGGGCTAATATGATTCGTTGCAGGGTTTGCGTATTTTTATGAAGTCAGTAAAATCTTTCGAATTTTGCTTTAGACAGAAAAAAAAATAAAATAAAACAAGACAAAAAGCTTTTGCTACGGTCTTTGGCGGAACGGGAATAGTTTCTCCGCTCCTACACTACACATAACCCAAGCCTTCGCTGCAACCTAAAAACGTAAAATGAAATTTCTTCTGTCAATGTTAATAGTACTTCTATTTATTTCTTGTAACGGACAGAAAAACAAATCTGTTGAAACAAAAAAACCTAAAGTTTATACTGATGCTGATATTGTTACAAGTAGTTTAATTGATAAAAATGGAACCTTATGGTTTGGAACATCAACCGAAGGACTTTATAAATATGTGGATGGAAAATTCACAAATTTTAATGAAATAAATAGTCTTTGTTCCAACCAAATATGGAGCATTATTGAAGACGACAAAGGACTAATTTGGTTGGCAACAAATAAAGGCTTGTGTACGTATAATGGTAAAATATTCACTCAAATTTCACTTCCATATATTGACATAAGTAGTGAATGGTACAAGAATATTTATCCAACGGTAAACCCAAATCAAGCAAATTCTATAATTCAGGACAAAAAAGGAATATTTTGGATTGGAACTTCGGGTGGAGGTGCTTATAAATATGATGGAAAAATATTTGAGAATATTTTAGCTGACAAAGGCAGCAAATATGAAGACAGTCTTCATCACAACGTCATACAAAATATTATCCAGGACAAAAACGGTAATATTTGGTTTGCTTCTATGAGTAATGGCGGAATTACTCGGTTTGATGGTGAATCATTTAAGGATTTTAAAAACAATAATGGATTAAGTGATACTATGGTTCGCTATCTATATCAAGACAAAAGAGGGAATATTTGGATAGGGACAAACGGAAATCGAAATGGTGGATTGGACAAATTTGACGGAAACACTTTTACAAACTTCAATGAAGAAAATGGATTATGCAGTAATAATATTACTGTTATATTTCAAAGCTCTGACGGGAAAATTTGGTTTGGTAGCGATAGAGCAGCTATTTGTTATTATGAAAATGGAGAATTCAAATCATTTGAAAAATTAGCAGGAATTTCAATCAGGACAATAACAGAAGATACAGATGAAAATATATGGTTTGGTGGCAGAAAAGGAAGTCTGTGGAGATATGACGGTGAGAAATTGAACGACCTAACACAATTGAAAAATGAGTAAAATTTAAAAATTAGGCTTATGTATAATTTGAAAAGCTAGCGCCTTTTTACACGCCAGGTTTCATCCACAAGACCTTTGCACTTAATTATAACCAACCAATAATAAATGATCAAACTCTTTAGAAAAATTAGACAAAACTTACTTTCGGAAGGAAAAACTGGGAAATACCTGAAGTATGCCATTGGTGAAATCATACTTGTGGTAATCGGAATTTTAATTGCTCTGCAATTAAACAATCTGAACGAGAATAAAAAAAATGAGGTGTTTGAAAAGGAAATACTTTCTCAAATTCAAGAAAATTTAAAAAGCGATAAGTTAGTCTTAAAACAAATCGAATTAAATTTTATAAAGGCTATTGTATCTTCAAAAAAAATACTAACTGCTGAAGAATCTCAAAAAACTGAGGATAGTATTAAAATTTGGCTTGGAGCAATAATACAATTTGACAGATTTCAACCACTTACTAATGCTTATGAGGTATTGAAATCAAATGGTTTGGATAGAATTTCAAATAAACAATTACGGTTCTTGCTAGGGAAATATTATGACGATGAGTCCTTAAGAATGATAAAATCAATAAACGATATCGAAATAGCTTTTAATGACCATTGGATACCTATTTTATTTGAGGAAACCGTAGAATTTGAATTTAAAAAATCTGTGGAACTAAAAGATTATAGTGTTTTACTGAAGTCTTCGAAAGAACGGAATATTTTAAAATTAAGTCGCGATAATTATTCATCTGGAATTAATAGGATAAAGAGCGGAATATTGACAATCGAGGAAATACAGAAATTGATAGAGAAATAAAATAAAGAAAGCAAAACACCTTATTTAATTTATTGCTACTTCTAGCCTATATACTAAAATTCTTAAATCTCAAATTAACACAATGATTCGCAGTTTTACAATCCTTTTTCTTGTAGTTGTAATTTGCTCATGTTCCAGCAGTTCTAAACTTATAGCTCCAGTTATCAAACCCGAAATTCCAATAGATATATTAAGTAAAAAAGGAATTGCTGCATATAGTCCAAAGTACAAACAATACTATTTTAAGTTTCTTACCTATTTGTTTTACAATAAAGATGATGCTTATAATAGTTTTGAAGGAGACTTTGTTAATGTAAACCATGTTAAAATGTCTAACCTAAATATCATGGCTGGGTATTGGAGTTCTTATCAACAACATAAAACCTCGCTTGTTGTGTTACTTACCATGACCGAAACTTCTACTTTTCCTTTAAATGAATTGCCTATTACCGTTATTTCAAGTAAACATGGTAAGTTTACAACCCAAACTTTGAACGGTAATAAATTTAATGATATCCAACAGAGAACTTTATTTATTAAAAAACTAATTCTTGAAAATGAGTATGATATTATCAACAAAGTATATGATGACGTTATTACCATCACAGTTGGAGAACAGCAGTATACCTTTTTAAATCCGGAGTTAGAATTAGATTAACAACTATCTATTTAAAATGCTTAACTATTTAGAGTGCATATATAATTAGAAAAACGCTCGATACTGCATCACCCTATAATCTAAGGTATTAAAAGACGGGTCTTCAGCTTTCATTTTTTTGTAGCTATCTAAACTGCCTACTGCCCTATTCGCTGCTCCAGATGGTGCAGTTAAAGAAACTGTCTTTATTTTCAACTTCGTTGTTGGGTGTGTAAAAGAATGAATACGGGGTACTATATTAGACAATACTTCCAAATTTATGTTGTTTTCTTTAAGGTGCTTCCTAAAGAAATATTCTGGGCCGTTTTTACTGTTTCCTCCTGTAAATAATAAAGTATCAACATTAGGACATTGCTCTAGATATCCAAGCAGATTTCTAAGTTGTATGTCTTGCATTCCTAAATCTGATGCATCTATCTTTTTACGTTCGGCAGATGCTACAATATCGCAGATGCCAATCTTGCGGTCTTGTAAAAAAGCCTTACGTTCTGCAATAGCCCTTTCTGTAGTTTCAAAGCTTAGGTTTAGATTAAAAATACGATTCAGAATAGGCCATAGTTGACCATCTCTACTACCATAACAAAAATTCACATCACCATCTTTTAAGTCTCCCTGTGTAAATCTGGGCGGCGGTAATGTGCCCACAATAAGCTTTGTGGCTTCTTTAAATAAATAAGGTTCGTATGGGTGTGTATGTAAAAACAAGAATGAAAATTTTGATGTTTAATTTAGAAATCAACAACCTAATTTACTAACTTTAAAGGAATGGAACCTCTAATTAGAGGTAAATAATTAATCTTAAAATTTATATGGGCAGAGGAGATAAAAAATCAAGAAAAGGAAAAATAGCTAACAGTAGCTATGGAGCTAGAAGGCCAAAAAAAATTAAAAAACGTCCTACTGTGGAAGAAAAAATAAAAGTGGGTAAAAAGAAATAGATTAAGTCTTAATCTATCTTAAATTTTAAGTTTAACTGATTTGCTTCATCTAAAGAAAGCTCATAGGTATAAAAACCAATAGGTAAGGAGTCTGTAAATGCTGTTTCCGATGTATATGAAAACGAAGTAGAATCTGCCATTATAGTTAAAGACATTTCCTCAAAAGCTTCTCCATATTCCAAATAGTTAGAAAAATCACCTGCGGCAATATTCTCGTAAACAGTATCGGCACCAGCAACACGAACTTCTTGAAATAATATCTTGGTACTATTTTGAATACGGATGTTTACTGTAGTAATATCATCATCCCTATCTGTGCAAGCTACTGTTGTAATTACCGCTAAAATTATTAGAATAAAATACCGTTTCATACTATCGTCTTTTTATCAAATCCTATACTTAAAGAACGATACTAAGAAGATAATATTTTATCGAATAAAAACAGGTTCGTTTTCTTTAGTGGTGTGCTCTTTGCTAAATTGATAATCGTCTAAATTAAAACCTTTGATGTCATCTAAACTTTTAGCATCAGCATCTATGATATAACGAACCATAGAACCTCTAGCTTTTTTGGCATAAAAGCTAATAATTTTCAGCTTGTCATTCTTCCAATCTTTAAAGATTGGTGTAATTACAGGAGCCTTTAATTCCTTTACATCTATAGACCCAAAATATTCATTACTTGCTAGGTTAACAAATAGCTCCCCATCCTGAAGTTCAGCGTTTAGATGTGCTGTGATATTTTTCTTCCAAAACTCATATAGGTTTTTGTTTTTACCAATAGGTAATGTAGTTCCCATTTCTAAGCGGTAAGGCTGCATTAAATCTAAAGGCCTAAGTATGCCATAAAGACCAGAAAGTATACGTAAGCTATCTTGTAAGCTATCTAGTTGTTTCTCCTTAAGGGTAAACGCGTCTAGCCCTTGGTAAACATCGCCGTTAAAAGCAAATACGGCGGGTCTTGCATTTTCTGTAGTAAAGGGAACTGAGAAATTTTGGTTTCGCTCCCAATTTAACTGCGCTAGATTATCTGAAATAGACATAAGACTAGACAATGCTTTGGGTTTTTTCTTAGCCAGTACTTTGTTTAGTTTTTGTGCAGACTCCAAGAACACAGGTTCCGTAAATTTTTTAGTAGGAATAGGCGTTTCGTAATCCAATGATTTCGCAGGCGATATTACAATCTTCATAAAACGTTCTTTTAACGAACTTTAAAAATAAAAAGGAATTTACGGATTACCTATAGCCTATGACAAAGAGTTTCTATACAACTATTACCTGAAACTATACCTCCGTACTGTTATGACTATAATTACGCCATTTTACTATACATTGTTCCATATCTGCAGGGATATCAGAATTAAACGACATTGATTTTCCTGTAACTGGGTGCACAAAACCAAGTGTTTTTGCATGTAAGGCTTGTCTTGGTAATACCTTAAAAGCATTGTCTACAAACTGTTTGTATTTTGTAAACGTAGTACCCTTTAAAATACGTTCGCCGCCATAACGCTCATCATTAAACAGGGTATGCCCTATATGCTTCATGTGCACGCGTATTTGATGTGTTCTTCCTGTTTCTAATTTACAAGATACAAGGGTTACATAACCCAAACGTTCTAAAACTTTATAATGGGTAACAGCATCTTTACCATCTTCACCATCTGGAAAAACATGCATCTGCAACCTATTCTTAGGATGTCTACCCACATGACCTGTGATGGTACCTTCATCTTCCGTTACATTTCCCCAAACCAAGGCAACATACTCACGTTCCGATGTTTTGTCAAAAAATTGCTTGGATAAATGTGTCATTGCAGCTTCCGTTTTGGCAACTACCAAAAGTCCAGATGTATCTTTATCTATTCTATGAACTAATCCCGGGCGCTCATTACTATTTGCTGGTAAATTATCCGTATGAAATATAAGTGCATTTATTAAGGTTCCGCTATAGTTTCCATGACCAGGATGAACAACCATCCCTGCTGGTTTATTTACAACAAGAAGTACATCATCTTCATAAACAATGTCTAAAGGAATATCTTCTGGAACTAATAAAAATTCATGTGGCGGGTGCTCGAACATGACGCGTATTTCATCAGCAGCCTTAACCTTGTAATTAGATTTTACGATAGTACCATTAACCCAAACGTTACCGTTTTTGGCGGCTTGCTGAATTTTGTTACGAGTAGCATTTTCGATAAAATTCATTAAAAACTTATCTACTCTTAAAGGCTCTTGACCTTGAGAAGCGATTACCCTGTGATGCTCAAAAAGTTCGCTATCGTCGGGTTCTTGATTTGTATGTACTTCCATAATTAATCGGAGTCGGCCTTTATTATTGCCCTACTGGTAATAGAACCATTACCACAGATGAGCTCTACTTTAGAAGTTCTAGGTAGCTTATCCCCTGGTTTTACATATTTACCCTTAAACTTAATTTCGTACACCATGTCCTTACCTAGCTCGTCTACATACGTTACGCGTTGCACATCTAAACCTACTGCTTTTAACATGGAAGTTGCGTTTCTCTTAGTTACTTGCTTTATATTAGGAATGGTCACTTTCTTATAACCAGAAGGGTTAACTGTAAAATAAATTTTTCTATTTGTTTTTACTTTGGTTCCTGCCAAAGGATCCTGCTCTATAATAGAGAATCTAGGATAATCTGGATTAAAACTGGCAGAATCTAAAACCTCATATCTAAGTCCTGCATCCTCAACAGATTTGCGCATTTCCATAACGGACAATTTCGAAAAATCTGGCACCTCTACAAACTCGCCATGATTGGTGGTACTTTTTAACCAACCTAAGGTAACAAACACCAAAACAACTATAACAACAAGTGCTAGACCTAGTTGAATCAAAAATGACTTACTTTTTAAAAAATTTATAAAATTTCTCATGTTGTTATTTAATCCTCCAAAGATAATAAATGCCAGTACAACAAAATGATTACTTTGTACTTCTTATATAACTGTTCTAAAACTAAAGTAAACTACCTCGAGGAAGGGCCACGACGCATTGTAGGAAAACGACTTTAAAACTTCGAGGCAAGCCTTAGAGCATTTAAATCTCGATTATCAAGTAAATTGAATAAGCTTGCCCTTTTTTCTTTGTTAGGAATAGCACATCTTTGTAGTAGCAATAATCCCTTTAGTTTTTAATATGAAGAAAAAGATAGCTATAATCATGGGAGGCTATTCCAGTGAATATAAAATTTCTCTACAAAGCGGAAACGTAGTGTATTCCTACTTGAACAAGGATAAGTTTGATTTGTACAGAATTCATATCCTTAAAGATAAATGGGTTTATGTGGATGAAAATGATTTGGAACACCCCGTAAATAAAGCCGATTTTTCAATAGCTATTGACGAGAACAAAATAAATTTTGACTGTGTATTTAATGCTATTCACGGTACTCCAGGAGAAGATGGTTTAATGCATGCTTACTTTGAGTTACTAAACATTACACACACGTCATGTGGTTTTTACCAAGCGGCGCTTACCTTTAACAAAAGAGATTTACTTAGTGTTTTAAAGCCTTACGGTGTAAAATCAGCTGCTTCTTATTACTTAAACAAAGGAGATGAGATTAACGAAGATAGTATCATTGCAAAAGTAAAACTGCCTTGTTTTGTAAAAGCAAATAAATCTGGTAGTAGCTATGGTATTACCAAAGTTCATAAGAAGGAGGATTTAAAACATGCAATAGAAGTTGCCTATAAAGAGGATGACGAAATTATTATTGAAAGTTTTTTAAAAGGAACAGAAGTATCTGTTGGTGTACTCAAATTTAATGGAAAAACAACTGTTCTTCCCATAACTGAAATTGTTACCGAGAATGACTTTTTTGACTATGAGGCAAAATACGAAGGTAAATCTCAAGAAATAACCCCTGCAAGAATATCCAAAATACAGGAGGAAAAAGTTAGCTATTGGGCCAAAACTATTTATGATGTACTCAAGATGACCGGGTTTTCTAGGAGTGAATTCATTTTCATAGCCGATGAACCTTATTTATTGGAAGTAAATACCACACCAGGACTTACTACAAAAAGTATCTTACCACAACAAGCAGCGGTTGCAGGGATAGATTTACCAACTCTTTTTGAAAACGCCATTACGGAGGTCTTGTCTTAAAAATACTTATATTTAACCATACTACAACTTACTATGAGACGTGCAATTTTCCCTGGATCATTTGACCCATTAACCTTAGGCCATTATGACATCATCATGCGAGGCATTACCGTTTTTGATGAGCTTATTATTGCAATAGGGAAAAATGCTGATAAGAATTATATGTTCTCTCTAGAAGAAAGAATGCAATTCATCACTGAAGCGTTTAAGAATGAAAAACAAATTAAGGTCTTAACCTATGAAGGTTTGACTGTAGATTTCTGTAAAAAAATAGATGCAAATTATATTCTAAGAGGCCTAAGAAATCCTGGTGATTTTGAATTTGAAAAGGCCATTGCACATACCAACCGTAAATTATCAGAAATAGAAACTGTTTTTTTACTTACCTCATCTGGCAAATCCTACATTAGTTCTTCTATTGTAAGAGATGTCATTAGAAACGGAGGAGATTATACCGGCTTAGTTCCAGACTCTGTTAGGGTTAGTAAATAGTGGAAGTGCTAATTTTGAATTACTAACTGTTACTTCTTGCAGTTGTTTTACAGCTTCGTTCACCAAAAGAATTACGTATTAATAAAGTCTCTTATTTCTCATTTATTCTTAAATCTTGATAAAAGATTTTGTTTGTCTTACAAACTCTTATAATCCTAATATTAAATAGCTAATTTTCTTACGAAAAAATTAAGCTTACACTACAATGCTAAAAATAGCTACTGTTAATTCTGTAAGAAACTAAAGTAAATTTAGCAAGTTAAGCCTGCTTATTCCTAGGCATAAACACTGTTTAGTAAAAGTTACCACAAGTATTAGCTAGTTCACAACAAAAATTTATAATATTCATAAATCTGAACAAACTTGTAAGAAAATACATCGTAATGTTGAAAGACAACAAAACTATACCAACTTCATTCTTGATCAAACAACTACCAATAGCTACGCTATTTGTAGACAAGAAGTTTAAGGTAGTTTACGCATCCGACAAGTTATTGTCATTATTCTGTGATGATAGAATAAACATGGTGGGAGAAAGTCTTTTTACAATTTTTCCAGAACTAGATTTAAAATGGAAAGAAGTCTTGAAAGAATGTCTTAATGGAAAAGCTAGTCCAATGGGAGTTCAAGGTTTCTTAGATACCTCTGGGAGGGAGAAATTTTATGAATGGTTTAATGCCAGTTGGTATGATTCTGATGAAAATATTATTGGGGCAATTATTCAAATAAATGATATAAGCTCAGCCATAGAAAGTGATGCTGCTTTGGATAAAGCCAATATTTTATTAAAACAACAATCTGAGCTTTCCAAAATAGGTATATGGGAATATGATATACAAAGGAATACTGTAGATTGGTGTCCAATGACAAAAAATATCCATGAAGTCCCGCTGGATTACAAACCAAATATAGAAACAACTATTGAGTACTACAAGGAAGGTCATTGCAGAAATGCTATATCTATGGCTGTTTTTGAAGCTACAGATAAAGGTATACCGTGGAGTTTAAAACTACAGATAGTGACTGCTAAGGGTAACGAAAAATGGATTTTGGCCGCTGGGAAACCCATTTTTGAAAAAGGAAAAATAGTTCGGATAATGGGAACTTTTCAAGATGTAACCAATCAGGTTGTCTCAGAAATAAAAACAAAAGAAAACGAAAAATTACTAAAAACATTAGTTGACCACTTACCGCTTAATGTATTTATAAAGGATAGAGATTCAAGAAAAATTCTTGTAAACAAATCTGAATGTGACTATCTAGGCGTAACAGATGCTAACGAATTATTAGGCAAGACAGATTTTGATATATATCCTTTTGAGACCGCTAAAATTTCTAGAGACGAGGACTTAAGGGTAATGGATTCATTAAAACCAATTCTTAGTCAAGAATCTATTAGTATAAAACATGATGGTACGGAAACTGCTTTTCTAAGTTCTAAGATTCCACTATTGGATGAAAATGGAATGGCTAGTGGCTTGGTAGGTATTAGTTTAGACATAACTAACATTAAGCAGAAAGAAAGAGAATTACGTAACCTCATAAACGTTACGTCTTTACAGAATAAAAAACTCATTAATTTTGCACATATTGTTTCGCATAATCTACGATCACATAGTGCTAACTTTTCTATGTTGTTAGATTTTTTAGGAAACGAAAAAGACGAGCAAGAAAAAGAAAAAATTGTTGGTATGCTTACAGAAGCGTCTGACAATCTTCTAGAGACCTTAGAAAATTTAAATGAAGTAGTTACACTAAGTACAAATACAGAATCCGAAAAGGAGAAGTTGAATTTACACAAGAAAATAACTACTATTCAACAAAGTCTAACCGGTCTTATTGAGAGTAATAAGTTGAAAATTGTAAACAACGTTGAAAAGGAAGTAAATATTAATATAGTTCCTGCGTACTTAGATAGTATACTAATGAACTTTATTACAAATGGTGTTAAATACCAACATCCAGATAGAGAGCCTGTACTTAATTTCAACACATATAAACAGGGTGATTATACGGTGCTAAACATAGAGGATAACGGTCTAGGTATAGATCTTAAAAAGTACGGTAGTAAATTATTTGGAATGTATAAAACATTTCATACCAATAAAGATTCTAGAGGTATTGGATTATATATCACTAAAAATCAGGTGGAATCTATGCATGGAAAAATAGAAGTAGAAAGTAAAGTAGGAGAAGGAACCAAATTCAAGATATTTTTTAAATGAGAAAAATAAATTTCATCAGCATTGTAGATGATGATCCCATCATGGTATTTGGCATAAAAAAAATGCTTCATACCACTGTGGAATGCGAAATAGTAGAATCCTACAAAAATGGAAAACTCGCTATTGAAAATATTAAAACCAGTATAAAGGAGCAACGAACCTTACCTGAAATAATATTTTTAGACATTAATATGCCTATCATGGACGGTTGGCAATTTTTAGAAGAATTCATCACGCTGCCAATTCCGCAAAAAGTAAAAATAAATATTGTAACCTCATCTATAGATCCATATGATTTAAAGCAATGGGAATCTTATAGTAAAAAAACACATCATGTTATTACCTTTAATAACAAACCTATTAAAAGACATGAAATAGAGGAGATTACCAAAGTAGCATAAGGCTTTCATACACTACTACTTTTAATTACTTTTACAGGATAAATGTTAGAAAACTATCTAACAATTAAACTGTTACACATGAGATTTCTCTTCTTATTTCTTTTGGCTTTTATCTTTTCCTGCGAGCAAAAACCAGAAAATATTGCTATTGATTTTCCTACCCAATTTGAGTCATCTAACGGCTTAGAAACAGCTACTTATGACGAAGTTTTGGCGTTTTATATAAAATTAGCCAAAGAATTTCCAGAAATAAATATACAAACTATTGGTAATACCGATAGTGACAAACCGCTGCATATAGTCACTTTTAATACAGATGGAGATTTCAATTTCAAAAAAATTAGAGAAGATAAGAGAATAATACTAATCAATAACGGAATTCATCCAGGAGAAAGTGATGGTATTGATGCTACAATGCTCCTATTTAGAGATGTAGCCAGTGGCAAACTAAAAGCACCTAAAAAAACGGTGTTAGTTACTATTCCTGTTTATAATATTGGAGGTGCTCTTAATAGAAATAATGGAACCAGAGCAAACCAAAACGGACCAGTTTCTTATGGGTTTAGAGGGAACGCACGTAATTATGATTTGAATAGAGATTTCATAAAAAGTGATACTAAAAATGCACGAACTTTTGCAGAAATATATCATTTAGTACAACCAGATGTTTTCATAGATAATCATGTAAGTAACGGAGCAGATTACCAATACACCCTTACACATCTTTTTACACAACACAATAAACTAGGTGGCAAACTTGGTCATTATATACACGATTCGCTTATGCCTGCCCTACAGGATTCATTACGTATTGAAAAATGGGATATTACACCCTATGTAAATGTATTTAATAAGCCCCCAGAAACAGGGTTTTCACAATTTTTAGATAACCCTAGGTACTCTACAGGATATACTACACTATGGAATACACTTGGTATGATGGTAGAAACACACATGTTAAAGCCATATAAGGATAGAGTTGAGGGCACCTATATGCTTATGAATAAGATGATAGGAATTGTTGAGAAAGATGGTGATCAGATTACAACACTGAGAAAAAATGCGTTCGCTAAAAATGAAACTCAAACCTATTATCCAATAAATTGGAAAGTGGATACAACTAGAAGTTCTAAACTTAATTTTAAAGGATTTAAAGCAGACACTATTCTGAGCGAAATTACAGGGGTAAATAGACTTAAGTTTAATACAGACCTGCCTTTTACCAAAGAAGTAATATATCAAGATTACTATAAACCTACAGACTCTGTTAGTGTTCCTGAGGCCTACGTAATTGGCAAACAATGGACATCTGCCATTGACTTGCTACGCTTAAATAATATAGAATTCACTTTATTTAAAAAAGATACCATTTTAAGTGTAGAAACCTATAGGATAGAAGATTACAAAACATCAACAAGACCTTATGAAGGCCATTACTTGCACTACGCAACCAATGTTTCAAGCAAAATAACCAAAGAAAAAATTACTGCTGGAGATGTACGTGTACCTACTAATCAACCTGGTTTTAGATACCTCTTAGAAACCTTAGAACCGAAGGCAGTAGATTCTTTCTTCAATTGGAATTTCTTCGATACAATCCTTCAACAGAAAGAAGGGTTTTCACCTTATGTTTTTGAAGATACTGCCTTAAAGATGTTACAACAAGATACGTTACTCAGGAATGAATTTAATAGAAAAAAAGAACAAGACGAAGCATTCTCCAAGAATTGGTACGCTCAATTAAATTGGCTTTTTGAACGCTCTGAGCATTATGAAAACGCTCACCTTAAATATCCTGTGTATAGATTACCTAAAACAGAATAGCTGCCATTTAAAAGCTCTTAATCTCCTTCGAACAAAATTTTAATATTTGCATAAGAATTTTGTAGGGCCAATTGGATTTTTCTTGGTCCTTTCCACTTTACTTTAACAATACCTTCCTTTTTTTCCGGTTTTAATTTACCCGAATATTCTGTTTTCATTGCATACCAGTGCACCTGTTTTAAAGTGCGTACGCCATGATTATTGAAGATATGATATGTGGTTCTTAAAAAATTCTCAATTCGCAGACCTTGAACACCGGTCTCTTCCATAACCTCACGCATAGCACAATCCTCTAGAGACTCTCCTTTGTCTAATTTCCCCTTTGGCAAATCCCATTTATCATTTCTATAAATAAACAAGACCTTCCCTTCGTCATTAGTAACCACACCTCCTGCAGCTACTACCATAGGAATTTCCTTAGTAAATTTCTTTAAAATCTCTTCATGATTTGGATGATAGATATAAGCCTCTGTTAGCTTTTTTTTCTTTAATGCCTTTATAGCCTCTTGGATTGCATCTTGATTGAGTAAAAAATACTCCCCATTAGCTGTCTCTGATAGTTTATTTGTCAAAATCAAAGGCAATTCATTAACAAAAACTTTATACATTTGCGTTATGGTTTTAGATAAGAATACCGCGAAAAAAACAGCAGAGCTTCTGTTGCAAATTAATGCAATAAAATTGAAACCGGAAAATCCATTTACATGGGCTTCTGGATGGAAATCTCCAATCTATTGTGACAATAGGATTTTACTCTCCTACCCAATCATTCGTAACTTCATAAAAGACGAAATGGCAAAGCAAGTAGAATCGTTGTATGGCAAACCAGATATCATTGCTGGCGTAGCCACTGGAGCAATTGGAATAGGAGCTTTGGTTGCAGACGTAATGGGATTGCCTTTTATATATGTGAGACCAGAACCAAAGTCTCATGGAAGAAAAAATCAAATTGAAGGTAAACTAGACGAAAACCAAACTGTTGTTGTTATTGAAGATTTAATAAGTACAGGTAAAAGCAGCCTTAATGCCGTAGATGCCTTACGAGAAAAAGGTGCTAATGTAAAAGGAATGCTTGCAATTTTTACTTACGGGTTTGAAACTGCTGCAAGTAATTTTAAAGAAAAAGATATTAAACTCAACACCTTAAGCAGTTACGAATATTTAATAGAACAAGCTTCAGATACGGGTTATATAAAAGAAGAGCAACTAAGGACCTTAATGGAATGGAGGACAGATCCTTCAAAATGGTTACAATAATGTACATATGTTTATAGAAACACCTAAAATTACCGTTGAAAAAAGTGATATTCAAACGTTTGAATTCTTGAACGAGTTATCCAATTTTGAGCAATTAATGCCGGAAAACATTGATAAGTTTGAGGTTTTAAATGAGAACAGATTTCTTTTTGCCTTAAAGGGAATGCCAGAAATAGTATTGGAGAAAAAAGAACAATCCTCACCAAACAAAATGGTGCTAGGAGCGGCAAGCGAAAAACTACCTTTTACGCTTTCTGCTGATATTATTTCACTGAGCGAGAATCAGAGTGAAGTACAGTTGAGCTTTTCAGGAGAATTCAATGCAATGATGGCAATGATGATAAAAAATCCAATAACCAACTTTATGAAAACCTTGTCTACAAATTTGGCAAAAGTCTAATAATGCAGTGTAACTTGTTTTAGACCGTATTCCATTATTTTATCATTATCCAAAAGAACGCGCAGTTTACCTTCTTTTGTAATTCCTTGAAGAATACCCGTAAATAAAGAACTATTTGGTTCTTGAAATGTAGCTGGTATATCTTTTTTAAATAAAAGACTTTCATAATTTTCACGCATCAAATTCCAATTTGGTTTTTGAAGTTGAGATAAAGAAATACTAAGTTGTTTTACTATCAAATCTAAAAGTTCCTCTAAATCTAATTCTCTATTTAATATCAGTTTTAAAGAGGATGCTTTTGGTTGATTTAAAAAGGCAATTTGATTTACATTTAGACCAATTCCAATTACTGAAGATTTTATTTCTTGACCTCCAATGCTATTTTCAATAAGAATTCCACATATTTTTGATGTACCTGACAGAATGTCGTTGGGCCATTTTATACTCAAACGGGGTACACCTAACGATGAAAGAACTTGATATAAAGCAAGTGAAACACAGATGCTTATTAAAAAATGACCTTCTAAACCCAATTCCTTGTGAAGCTTCAAAACACTAAAGGTCAAGTTTTTACCTGCTTCGGACTCCCAATTTGAATTTACTTGCCCTCTACCTTTCGTTTGTTCTACAGCAGTTACAACGGTAAAATCTACCACCTTCGTTGACGTCATCAGTTGTTTTAAATAACTATTCGTAGACTCCGTGGCACTAAGTTTGATTCTATTCATTTGTGTTGCTTTTAGCAAACTATAATCTATTGTTAAAAACTAGGGCTAAAAGAACAAAAATATAATAACTTTGTAAAAACTAAATTTTTTGAATGCAGAATAGGAAAACTGGTGCAGATGAGTTAATTGCACTAATTTTACAGGGAATAGAAGAAGTAAAAGGACAACATATAAATTTACTTGACCTTAGAGATATTGAAAACACCGTATGCGACTATTTCATTGTATGTAACGGTACTTCCAACACGCATGTAAATGCTATTGTAGGCTCTATCCAAAAAACAGTTAGTAAAGCTATACAAGACAAACCTTGGCATGTTGAAGGTGAGGCTAATTCCGAATGGGTACTTATGGACTACGTTAATGTGGTAGTGCATGTATTCCAAAAACAAATTCGCGAATATTACGACATAGAAGGTCTATGGGGAGATGCTAAGTTTACAACAATAGAAAGTAGCGTTAATTAATAAAATATAAAATGGCTAAAGAAAATAATTCAAATCCTAAAAAACCAAAATTTAGTTCTTGGTGGATTTATGGTTTGGTAGCAGTATTGCTAATAGGTTTTCAATTCTTAAATAGTGATAACCTCGCTAATACAGAGAAAACAACTACTTCAGAATTACAAGAGTACTTACGTAACGGGGATATTGATAAAATACTTATCATAACTAATACGAATCAAGCTAAAGTATTCCTTACTAAAGAAGCTGTTTCTAAGGAAGTTCATAAAAATGTAACTGATAAATCTTTTTTACCATCCTCTGGTGAAATACCACAATATGTCCTTGACTACGGTGATCTTCAAATTTTTCAGAATGAAATTACGGAGTTAAAAAAAGAAAATAATTTAGATACTATAGTTGAATTTGGGAAGGAATCTACAGCAATTTTAGATTTCCTGTTGTCCCTATTGCCATTTGTACTCATCATTGGGATATGGATTTATCTTATGCGGAGAATGTCCGGCGGCGGCGGCGGCGGCGCTGGTGGTCAAATCTTTAATATTGGAAAATCAAAGGCAAAACTTTTTGATGAAAAGACAGACACGAGAACATCTTTCAAGGATGTAGCCGGACTCGAAGGAGCAAAAGAGGAAGTAGAGGAAATTGTAGATTTTCTTAGAAACCCTGACAAATATACTTCTTTGGGAGGTAAAATACCGAAGGGTGCACTTTTAGTAGGACCTCCCGGAACTGGTAAGACCTTATTGGCAAAAGCAGTAGCAGGTGAAGCAAAGGTGCCATTCTTTTCGCTTTCCGGTTCAGATTTTGTAGAAATGTTCGTTGGTGTAGGTGCATCAAGAGTTCGTGATTTGTTTAAACAGGCAAAGGATAAATCTCCTGCCATAATTTTTATTGACGAAATTGACGCCATTGGTAGGGCTAGAGGAAAAAATAACATGACAGGGTCTAATGATGAACGAGAAAACACATTAAATCAATTACTGACCGAAATGGACGGTTTTGGAACGAATACAAATGTTATTGTATTAGCTGCGACGAACAGAGCAGATGTTCTTGACAAAGCATTAATGCGTGCTGGAAGATTTGATAGACAGATATATGTAGACTTACCAGATATTAGAGAAAGAAAAGAAATATTTGAAGTTCACTTAAGACCTATTAAAACAGCAGAAACTTTAGATACAGATTTCTTAGCTAGACAAACACCCGGTTTCTCAGGTGCTGATATTGCTAATGTTTGTAACGAAGCAGCTCTTATTGCAGCAAGAAAAGAACAAAAAGCAGTAAAGAAGCAAGATTTCTTAGATGCAGTAGATCGTATCGTAGGTGGACTAGAAAAGAAGAACAAAATTATAACTCCAGGAGAAAAAGAAACCATCGCTTATCACGAGGCAGGTCATGCAACTACGAGTTGGATGCTAGAACACGCTGCGCCATTGGTAAAAGTGACAATCGTTCCTAGAGGACAATCATTGGGAGCTGCTTGGTACTTGCCAGAAGAACGTCTAATCGTTAGACCAGAGCAAATGTTAGATGAGATGTGTGCTACTATGGGGGGGCGTGCTGCAGAAAAGGTAATATTCAATAAGATATCTACTGGCGCATTAAGCGATTTAGAGAAGGTAACTAAGCAAGCAAGAGCTATGGTTACTATTTACGGATTGAATGATAAAATAGGCAACATTACTTATTACGATTCTTCAGGACAAGATTCTTACGGGTTTTCAAAACCTTATAGTGAGGAAACAGCAAAGACTATTGATGAGGAAATTTCTAAAATCATAGAGGAACAATACCAACGTGCCATTCAAGTGCTGACCGATAATAAGGACAAACTTACTACCTTAGCGGAAAGGCTATTAGAGAAGGAAGTTATTTTCAAAGAAGATTTAGAAAAAATATTTGGGAAAAGACCTTTTAAAAGAGACCTTTTAGCGCAGAAGGAAAGAGATGCAGAAGATGTAGCTAGAGAAGAAAAAGCAACAAAAGAAAAAGAAGAAAAAGCGGAAGAGAAAGAAGTAGAATAAAAATAATAGCTTATAATTTAATTACATTTCAGACTATTAGTATTACATGGGGCTTTTAGATATTTTATTTGGTGGTGGAAAGAAGAAGATTTCGAAGGAAACTGCGGAAACACGCGGCCAGCATATGCCTGACTTAAATCTCCCTGTAGATGAGAAATTTACTATACATTTTAAACAAAATGGCGGTAAATTTATCTACTGTACTGCTATGGATGAAATATCTTTAGCTATAAAAAATATTGTCGCTGAAAATAATTGGCAAGAAGAGGCATTCTTTGCCATGGACAATAGGCTTACAAAAAAGTTCGAAAAAGAAAATATTGTTTTTACTGATAAGGTTAAGAATAGCCAAGTATTTTTCACAACTTGCGAGCATTTAATTGGCCAAAACGGAAGTATTTTAGTTTGTTCCAATCAACTGCATGAAAGAAAAGTAAACGAACTTCCCAGCAACGTAGTAGTCTTTGCTACTACTAGTCAGCTAGTAGAATCTATTGGCGAAGGTTTAAAGACCATTAAAAAGAAGTATGGCCCTCAGATTCCAACCAATATTACAACACTCAAACATTTCAAGGCAACTGAAGAAAATTCAGATGATTTCTTAACCTACGGTAGTAGCACTAAAAATCTTTATCTTTTACTCCTGGAAGATTTATAGTATGAGGGAAATTTTACGAAGATCATTAACCGGCGCAGTATACATTATCCTTTTGCTATCGGCAGTTTTTCTAAATTCAGACGCATTCGATTTTCTTTTCATGACTTTTGGACTAGCCTGTTTATATGAATATAAGAAATTGGTACAACTTAAAGGATACCACATTTTCGCAGCATATCTAGCGCTATGGTGGGCTTATATATATCTGATTAATGACCATAGACTCGTAAACGTGTTAATGGTAATCACAATAGTAGTAAACATCTATTTACTTTATTATCTCTTTTCTAAAAAACAACAAAATTTTAATACGTTTCTAAAATTCATCATTGGTCTATTTTATATTGGAGGTGGTTGTATATTCTTAACTATGATACCATATAAAAATGATGCGTTTGCAAAACTTTTAATAATGGGTATATTTATCTTGATATGGGTAAATGATTCCTTTGCATACCTAGTTGGCAAAAGTATAGGAAGAACAAAATTATTTCCTTCAGTTTCTCCAAAGAAAACTATTGAAGGTACCCTAGGAGGTTTTATATTTGCCTTAGGGGCGGCATATATCATGTCAACACAAGAAACCTTGATTACGCAATGGCAATGGATTATACTTGCTTGTGTCATAGTAATTTCAGGAAGTCTGGGTGACCTTATAGAATCTAAGCTCAAAAGAGGAGCCGGCGTCAAGGATAGCGGAGCAATATTACCAGGGCATGGAGGAATGTTAGACAGATTAGATAGTTTAGTATTTGCAGCTCCATTTGCTTATTTAACTTTAAATATTTTTACTTATGTTTCATAGAGAGGGTCAGACAATTATATTAACTACCTTTTTTATCGTTGGGATAGGAACACTATTAGCCCATTTTTTTATAGATATCCCTTGGTTAAAGTGGTTTATATACCTGTCTTTGCTTTTTGTTCTAATTCTTATTTTACAATTCTTTAGAAACCCTAAAAGAAGAGCAAATAAAACTTTTGATGAAATATTATCTCCAGTAGATGGCAAAGTAGTCGTTATTGAAGAGGTAATGGAAACAGAGTATTTTAATGATAAGCGAAAGCAAGTATCTATTTTCATGTCTCCAATCAATGTGCATGTAACACGCTACCCATCTAGTGGTAGTATTAAATATTCTAAATATCACCCAGGCAAATACTTAGTAGCTTGGCATCCTAAATCTAGTGAAGAAAATGAAAGAACAACTGTTGTTGTTCGAACTCCAAAGTTTGGAGATATATTATTTAGACAGGTTGCAGGAGCACTAGCCCGCAGAATTGTTAACTATGCCGAAGAAGGAGAAAGTGTGCAACAAGGAGACGATTCTGGATTCATTAAGTTTGGGTCTAGAGTAGACCTTTTTCTACCTTTGGATTGCGAAATAAATGTTTCTTTAAACCAAAAAGTAAAAGGAGCCCAAACATGTATCGCCACTTTTGTGAACCCAAATGAAAAAGAAGAAACTACATACTGATTTTCAAGCTGCGGTCACATTTGTTAATTCGTACAATACACCTGTACCTGCGGATATACTTTTAAAGCTATACGCCTACTATAAAATTGCTAACGAGAATTTTGACAATCCCGGTAGCAAAACACCCCTTATAAATGCATTCAAAGCCAATGCTCTAATACAAGCGAAAAATACTACTGGCGAAGAAGCCATGGCCTCCTATATTGCCCTAGTTAAAAAGGAATTACAATAAGTATTTAAGTTGTATTAGCGCTTACAAAACCTAATTTAGGTTTATTTACTATAAGGAAAGTTCAACCTTTTCGTCAAAAGGATTTGCATACCACCAAAAATAAGATGTGAATACGATTGTTAGACTAAAATAGATGACAATGACCCAACTTCCTAAATAGATATATGTTTCTAAACCAAACCAATCATTGGTTAAAAACACAAAAAAAAGGCCTAAAATAGCCCTTCCTATCTCAACCCAAAATGCTGCTTTTGCACCGTCCATAAAACTGGTATAACCATAAATACCAACAAATACAAATCCTCCATAAAGCGCTAAATAGGTAGCCTCTATATTACCAAAGTTGTAAAACATAAAAAGCAAAAGAAAAGTAGTACTTAAAAGCTGGAACAAAATATACATTTTAAAAGCTGGGGTTGAAGGAGTAGCATACTTTTCAAATGTATAGACATCATTAATAATACTAATTGGGTATTTATTTATAACATCCCTTGGCCTCCAACCAGTTGGCATAAACCAAATTCGAATCTTATCCCAATAACTTCGTGTGTTCCAGGCGTCTTTTATTAGAATAGCTAAATGTTGAAAATTAATATGAATAGGATTCCAAGTTCTGGCAGGCTTTAGAACCCCGTATTGCGCCGGCACACTTACCATTTCCTCTTGATAGGTGCCAAACCATCTATCCCAGACACAAAGAAGTTGACCAAGGTTTTTATCTATATATTCAGGATTAATTGCATGATGCACCCTGTGCTGTGAAGGGGTTACAATAATAAATTCCAACCATCCCATTTTACCTATGTGCTGTGTATGATACCAAAACTGAGCAAAAAGATGAACTGGCGCTAAAACCGCTATTACCTCAGCGGGCACGCCAGACAAAGCTGCGGGAAGCAGCAAAAAAGGCACATAACCTAAAAGATTAGAAATAGATTGTCGTAATGCACAAGCTAAATTAAATTCCTCACTACTATGATGTATCACATGCTGATTCCAGAAAAAGTTTATCTTATGACTTAATCTATGATTCCAATATCCAGCAAAATCAATAGCGATAAAAGCAATTAACCAAACCGCCCAAGTAGTTTTAATTTCAAAAAGACCAAAATGCTCTAAAAGATAAGGATAGGTAATTAATACTATTCCTATTCCTAAAGAATCCTTTATAATATTAGTTAAACCTGAACTTATACTGGAAACGGAATCCATGAATGTGTGTTTCTGATTTTTGACAAAGTACCCGTAAGCAATCTCAAAAATCAAAAGCAACATAAAAAAAGGAATCGCATAAAGCAAAGCTGTAGCGTAAGTTTCCATAGCGTTAATTCCTAATTAAACGGACCAACCATAATATGTGCTCTAAAAGTTCCTGGATCCATAAGCCATGGCATACCTTTAGCGTGTGGTTTATCTGGAAGCCCTGTAGATGCTGTAGTAGCAAATGGTGTATATATTACATAGCGAAACTGTCCATCCAATTCACCTGTTGCAGAATTATACCCTTCCTCAGTGCCATAATAGATATAGGTCATACTGGGTTCTTTTGGCATTTCTAGCTTTCCTTGCGCTACCTCCATACCTCGTATTTCTCTTTTTTCACCAAAACTCTTTCCCTCTGCATTCAATTCTCTTCCTCGTTTCATAAACGGCTCTAAGTTTTTTGAATAACAAGACACGCTAATCCCTTTCTTATTTGGATCATCAGCCAAACAAACTAAGTTGTTACTACCTTCCCTTAATACAATCAATGCGCCAGTAGTGTCATAGCCATAAACCATAGCACCATCCTTATCAGAATCTGGGGCTGGTAAAACTGCAGTTTTTATTTGAACTGATTCTGGTAAGATATTGGTCTCTTGGGCATTGCTTGTAAATACTAAAAATAACAAGGGTATAAAAAAGAATTTTCTCATGACACTTACTTTAATGTGAACTGTAAGGTATACATTTTATTAAAAATGAAATAGTATCATAGAAAAAACCTTCTCTAGCGAACCTACTAGCTTGCAATAGCACATTAAAGGTTATAAATATTCACTAAATAAAATGATTCACCTTACGTTTAAGAACGTCTAGAAATACTAATGTAAACAGCCCTATTATTGGTCACATTTAGGTAATGCTAGCTTACACAAATAATAGAATAATCACCAAAACCATACCTGCAAGAGAGAAATACATACCCTTTTTAAAAATAGAAGTTCCTGGTAAAAACATCCAAAAAGAGGAAAGCACAAAGAACAGAAGGGCTAATCCAAAAAAGATATTTAATACATATAGAGGATCTGCTGATTTTGCTTTGTGCAAATGGGTCATTTTATCCAAAACCAATGGAAGGGCTTTTGTGGTATATTCAACTTCTCCTGTAGCGGTGTTATAGCTACCTTGTTCAAAGCTTGCCACATCTCCTTTAACTTCTTTAAAAGACAATTTTTTAATCTCTATTTGCTTACCTAAATCTGTAGCACTTAGACCAGGTTTTAGCGTTTTTTCATGTATTGTTTCCTTCTTAAGCGCATCTGTATCCCTAAAAATAAGGACAATACCACTAATAGCATACATAGCCATAATACCAGCAAGGAAAAAGCCTAGGTATCTATGGTAACTTCTCATTTTATTAGAAAACTCTCTCTGTTTTGACATTATTTAGAATGATTTTAAACAAAGAAAAGTATATTTTTTAAAAAGTCCTAATCTGTCTTTAATTTTATCTGAGAAATAACCGAATCCCAACCAGCACTTTAAATTAGTATACTAATCCAGCAATATCCATTTCTTGCATGATATCATTTTTAAACACCCTATCCATTTGATGCGTATATGGGTCAAACATGTGTCGTCTGTTTTGGTAAAGTGACCAAGCTGAAGACAAGTATGATTTATAGTTTACGTTATCATTTAATCCTTTATAAGCTAAAGCGTAATAAAAATCATTATCTGCTAAGGAATTTTCTTTGTCCTGTCGCTCAAAAGCATGAATAGCCTTATCATACTGGGCGGTCTCTAAATAAAGCACACCTAAATGTAAATAGTCATATAGACCCACAAAATGACCTTCTCTTTGTAATTGATTCTCTAGAACAGATATAGCCTTTTCTAAATCTCCTATTCCCTTATAACAAAGTGCCTTAGCTATGTTTAAATGATAATCTCCATTTTGCCCAAAACCAATATCACCTTTTGACATTGCTTCTAATTGCTCTAAATCAGAAATTGCACCTTTATAATCTCTAAAAAATTGATACCTACACCAGCCACGATACCCTAAATACATTTTAGGCTCCAATGCAACCGCTTTATTCATCAATTGCATCCATATTATAAAATCACCACTTTTTAAATACGCGTATCCCTTTGCTTGATATGCATAGGCATAGGTAGAATCTATAGCTAAGGCCTCATCTAAAATTTCTTGATATTCTTTAGTAAATTGATAGTAATTACCAGCTTCATTAGCTTTTACACATGCTTGATATTTACTTAGTTCTCCATTTGACTTATAAACTGAACATACGGGCTGTGCAAAAGTAAAACCTGTATGAACTAAGATTATAAGATATAGAAACTGTTTCATGGCAAAATTTCTTTTATGATTCCATTTTCCAGCTTTACTATTATATACATGTAATAGTCCAACGTTGATTCGTTTTTAATCATTATTTGCCAGCCGTCTAGCTTTGATACTATATCTACCATTTGATCTGTAACAGAAGTATCAAAATTAGTAGCTTTAAAATTCTCGTCGGAAGTCAATACTCTAAATCTACCTGCATTACCATTACAGTTAATTATAAAACGTATTCTTATATAGCCTGTCTGTTTTAATAAGTCACCAGTAGGTTTATACAATTCCTTAATTGCATTGACCAATGCTGGTCTTTCGCCTTTGTATCTAAATCCTTCTCCTGTATTAAAATACTGCATCACAGGGCCGTCTTCTAAACAAGTGGTAAAGTTGGAATCATCAAGTAGTGCGTCTGATTTAATATCTCCAACAAACCGCATGTAATCCGTTTTTAAAGCTGGTTTTTCTACCGTTTGGCATCCAAAACAAAAACAGAGAATAAGAACAATTAAAACACGACTAAACAAATTCACTTATATTCTATTTTGAGTTGTTCAACGAGCATCGTAATACCACAAAAAATGTTTGTACGAATAGGACTCTTGACTGGTAGTAATAGATACAATAACGAGTTGTTCTGATCGCGCATTCACATATTCCAACAACTTTTGTTTTCTGTCAAACTCCAATACTTTTAATGGCTTGTTCATTGCCTTTCAATTTAAATCGTTCTATTGCAAACTGGCCAAACTTTTTTCTAGTGTCTCTATTTTGGCTTCAGCATCAGCAGCTTTTTTCTTTTCTATACCCACTACTTGTTCTGGTGCATTATTAACAAAACGCTCATTAGAAAGCTTCTTCTGAACAGATTTTAAAAAACCCTTAGTATATGCTAACTCCTCTTTAATCTTTTCAATTTCGGCGTCTATATCAATAGCTCCTGACATAGGCACAAAGTACTCATTACTCTTTACCCTAAATGTCAAAGCACCTTCCAGAGGAGCATCCAAGTAAGAGATATCAGAAACGTTTGTCAACTTTGTAATAACTACATCCCATTTAGCATCTACCTTTTCTTCGTTCAATAAAGAAAGTTCCAAAGCCTCTTTCATTGGAATGTTCTTTTCTTTACGAATGGTTCGTACCCCTGCAATAACTTCCTTTGCAAACTCAAACTCCTTTACTATTGTTTGATCTATATTACCAATCTTAGGCCATTCAGAAACCATTAAAGCATCTTTTTCACCTCTTACTGATATATGTTGCCATACTTCCTCTGTTAAAAACGGCATAAACGGATTTAGCAGCTTAAGGTTATTCTCAAACACGCTTATCATTGTATCGAAAGTTGTCTTATCAATTGGTTGTTGATATGGTGGTTTTATTATCTCCAACAACCATGAACTATAATCATCCCAAACCAATTTATAAATACTCATGAGCGCATCAGAAATACGATACTTACTAAAATGATCTTCTATTTCTAACAAGGTTTCATTGAATTTAGAACTATACCAATCCAAAGCTAATTTTGATGCTTTTGGTTGGGGTAAATCTGCAACTTCCCAACCCTTTAATAATCTAAAGCCATTCCAAATCTTATTCGCAAAATTTTTCCCTTGTTGACATAAGTCCTCATCGAACATTAAATCGTTACCAGCAGCAGAACTTAGCAGTAATCCTACACGAACACCATCTGCTCCATACTCCTCCATTAGTTTTATAGCATCAGGCGAATTCCCAAGAGACTTAGACATTTTTCTACGCTGTTTATCCCGCACTAAACCTGTAAAATATACATTTTCAAATGGTCGTTTTCCTCTAAATTCATATCCTGCTACAATCATTCTTGCTACCCAGAAAAACAATATATCTGGACCTGTAACCAAATCATTGGTTGGATAATAATAATTTACCTCTTCATTTTCAGGCTCCAAGATTCCACCAAATACACTGATTGGCCATAGCCAAGAAGAAAACCAAGTATCTAAAACATCTGATTCTTGTTTTAAATCATTAGCAGTCAAAACCCGATTTATTCCATTTAAGGATAGCGCATTTTGAGCCAATTCCAAAGCCTCTTTAATAGTCTCAGCAACAACAAAATCGTTTTCGCCATCGCCATAGTAATATGCCGGTATCTGCTGACCCCACCATAATTGGCGTGAGATATTCCAGTCCCGAACATTTTCCATCCAGTGACGGTAGGTGTTTTCAAACTTTTTAGGATATAATTTAACGTCTCCCGTATTCATAACAGCATCTAAAGCTGGCTTAGCTAAATCCTCCATCTTCAAAAACCATTGGTCAGACAATTTAGGCTCTATTACAGCTTTGGTGCGTTCAGAAGTACCCACCTTGTTAATATGAGTTTCAGTCTTTACCAAAAATCCTTTTTCTTCAAGCTCTTTGGATATTTCTTTTCGAACCACAAACCTATCCTTTCCTTCATAATGAAGTCCAAAACTATTAAGTGTAGCGTCGTCATTAAATATATCAATCGTTTCTAACTGATGTTTATCTCCAAGGGCTTTATCGTTTATATCATGCGCAGGAGTAACTTTTAAACAACCCGTTCCAAACTCCATATCCACATAATCATCCTGAATAATCGGTATGGACCTACCCGAGATAGGTACGATAACTCGCTTACCCTTCAAATGCTGGAAACGTTCATCATTAGGATGTATACAAATAGCAGTATCCCCTAATATAGTTTCCGGCCTAGTCGTAGCAATTATTACTTTATCATCAGAACCTTCTATCTGATACGCTAAATAATATAATAAACCTTGTTTTTCCTCGTAAATTACCTCTTCATCAGATAAAGTAGTTTGTGCTTCTGGGTCCCAATTTACCATACGATGCCCGCGGTAAATCAATCCCTTTTTATGTAAATCAACAAATACTTTTATAACAGAGGCTGACATATCGTCATCCATTGTAAACTTTGTGCGACCCCAATCACAAGAGCATCCCAATTTTTTAAGTTGTTCTAGGATTACTCCCCCATACTCATCTGTCCAATCCCATGCATGTTTTAAGAACTCTTCCCTACTAAGGTCTGCCTTATTAATTCCTTCAATTTTAAGCTTGGCTACCACCTTAGCCTCTGTGGCAATAGATGCATGATCCATTCCTGGAACCCAACAGGCGTTCTTACCCATTAACCTTGCTTTTCTAATCAATACATCTTGTATGGTATTATTAAGCATATGGCCCATGTGTAATATTCCGGTAACATTAGGCGGTGGTATTACAATAGTGTAAGGCTCTCTTTCATCTGGTGTAGAATGAAAAAATTCATTTTTCATCCAGTAGTCGTACCATTTGCCTTCTACAGTTTTTGGATCGTATTTTGATGGAATTTCCATGATTGGAACAGTTTTTGGTATTATTAAGTAAATGGGATTAAAAAAGAAAGCCGAAACGATATAATTAATTACCTGTTCGAGCCCTTTTCTTCCCTAGTTTAAATACGAAACAAAAATAAGTAACGTTAGAGTATAACAAAAGGATTTTGAGGTTGTTCTGAAAAGAATTAATTTTAACGTCCCTTAAATTTTAAAATGATGAAAAAACTAGTACTATTTTTATTTGTTGGATTGTTAGGATTTAGCCTAACGGCACAAGATGCTACAGCTAAAATAGAATTCAAATCTGAGACGGTAGATTATGGTGTAATTGCAAAAGGTTCGGATGGAATTCGTGTATTCGAATTTACCAATACCGGTAACGCGCCATTAATCATAAGTGATGTTCGCTCCAGTTGTGGATGCACTATTCCGAAAAAACCGGAAAATCCGATTATGCCAGGTGAAACCGGTGAAATTCAAGTAAAATACGATACAAATCGTGTTGCTCCAATTAGAAAAGCGATTACGGTTATATCTAATGCCGATACTCCTACTAAGGTTCTTAAAATCACAGGAGAGGTAAAAGAAACAGCAGAAGGAACAAAATAAGTATATAATACATATAGTATTGTAAAAAAGACCCGATATATCGGGTCTTTTCTATTTAAATAAATCCTTTAGGATAAAACTAAAAAGTAAATCGTTATTAGCACGTTCCACAAGAACCTTTACCCGTTTCTCCTTCTTTTCGTTAAGCATTTGTAAAATTTCTTGAAGTTTATACCGGTGAATTCTTTTACCATTAACTGCAAGAATCACATCACCTTCTTTTAATCCAGCGGAATGTGCAGGACTACCGGCTCGAATTCCTGACACTACAATCTCGGGAACTAAACTTAATCTAGTAGCACCTGCGAGCATAAGTTGAACATTACCGTAAGCTGTATTTTCTTTGGAGGTAGACATATTACCCGAGTCAATATGTTCCGATATATATCGCACTCCAGCATGCTGTAAGTCTATACCGCTAATATTATATTGAAAGGGCAATCTAAAGTTCCTATTCTTCTTAATTGCGATTTTTGAGTTTGGATAATCAAAAACAATAGTAAACCGTTTAAGTAACTCACCTCCCAAACTTCCATTCCTATCACCAAAATTAGTTAAAGCTTTAAAATTCAACATATCAGGAAATGCTGCCTTAGCATCTGATAGCACATGACTACCAATTTTCACTTTCTCTACCCTAGTTCGTTTACCGTAAATATCTCCAGCTAATCCCTTACCCAGAAAGTCATTATAATATTTTTTTGGTACTGGTATACTATCATTTTCAAAAAGCCATATTGCATCACTACTTCCGGTATCTAAAAGCATTTTAACTTCTATAAATTTTTGGTTTTGCAGAGCAACCTCAGCATTTAAGTATGCTTTTCTTCCTATTAAGTCTAAATCTAGCATTTCTACCTTTGAGCTTTTCTTATGCTTATACATGCTAGGATTATGAAGTTTAAGCACCTTTTTTACATAATCTATTTCTATTACAAAATCCCTAAACAAATCGAAGCCTATGATACCATGAACTGGAATACCTAAGGAAGGTGAGAAATTAATACCTGCGTCCATCACTAAAAATAGCTCTTGACGAGGATTTACTATATCCCCGAGCTGAAAGGAATTACCTCTAGAACTAAGGGCATTTATTGCTTCTCCTTCTCCTAGACCATTAATTGCAACTTCAGACACATTATTTAATTGAACAGAATCCCTGTCTGCTAGATTAAATAAAATAGGTTTACCAACCCCCGAGTCTAGAACAAATGATAATGGTGTCCCGTTCACCTGAACAGGAATGATAATAAGGTTGTTTAATAATTGAAATTTTATTTTCTCTGTCTTCTGATTTTTAGGCAAATTGTATCGCTGCGCATACAAACACCCTTGAGCACAGTAAAAAAAAACAAACAAAATCACCACAAACTTTTTCAAAACATTGTATTATAATAAGTTAACTCTATTAAGATACGTTTTTTACTAATACATTATCAATATTTAACATACATGACTACTATAAAATAAGAGATAGATGTGTTGTAATATCGCTAATGATTTATCACTTTTGTGTAAAACTAAAGTGTATGCCAACAGTATCTAAAAAAGGGCTTTCTATGCCCCAGTCTCCCATTAGAAAATTGGTTCCTTTTGCAGAGCATGCAAAAAAGAAAGGAATTAAGGTTATCCATCTTAACATTGGTCAACCAGATATTAAAACACCTCAAATTGCATTAGATGCTGTAAAAAACAATACACTAACCGTATTGGAATATAGTCGTACGGAAGGTTCTGAATCCTACAGAGAAAAAGTTGCTGGATATTATGCAAAACATGATATTCATGTTTCTGCAAGTGATATCATAGTTACAACAGGAGGCTCAGAGGCGCTGTCTTTTGCTATGGGAACCATAGCAGATACTGATGATGAAATTATCATACCAGAACCTTTTTATGCCAATTACAACGGTTTTGCCACTGCTTGTGGAGTTAAGGTGGTTCCTGTAGTATCTAAATTAGAAGATAACTTTGCATTACCACCTATTGCCGATTTTGAAAAGCTAATTACCCCTAAGACTAAAGCAATACTTATTTGCAATCCAGGAAATCCAACAGGATATTTATATAGTAAAGAAGAAATTCAGAAATTATCTGCGATTGTAAAGAAACACGATATTTATCTTATTGCGGATGAAGTATATAGAGAGTTTACATATAATGAAAATGGACATTATTCTATTCTCCAAGAAGAAGGCTTAGATGACCATGCTATCATTATAGACTCTGTTTCTAAAAGATATAGTATGTGTGGTGCTAGGATTGGCTTTTTAGTTTCTAAGAACAAAGAAGTTATTTCAACTGCACTAAAGTTTGGACAGGCACGCCTCTCCCCTCCCACCTATGCTCAAATTGCTACAGAAGCTGCATTAGATACACCACAAAGCTATTTTGATGATGTAAAGACCGAATATCTACAACGAAGAGATCTTCTAATATCAGAGTTAGAAAAAATAGAAGGTGTAAAAGTTGCGCGACCCCAAGGTGCTTTTTACTGTATTGTAGAACTCCCCATAAAAGATGCAGATGATTTTGCACAATGGCTATTAGAAGATTTTCGAGTAAATAATGAAACCGTAATGGTAGCCCCGGCAGGTGGTTTTTATGCGACACCAGGGCTAGGAAAAAACCAGATTAGGATCGCATACGTGCTTGGTCAAGACAGTTTAAAAAGAGCAGTTCATATTTTAGCTGAAGCCTTAAAAAGTTATATTGGTTAATGAATATTAAAAAAGATTTCTCACTTAAGTCCTACAATACCTTTGGAATTGATGCCAAGGCAAATTTTTTTGCACAGGTAACAACGGTAGAAGAATTAAGAGAAATTTTAGTTTCTAAAGATTTTCCAACTAAATTTATTTTAGGTGGAGGTAGCAACATGTTGCTTCTTAAAGATGTAGATGCTTTGGTAATTCATATAGCCATAAAAGGAATATCAATAGTCTCTGAAGATGATAACCATGCCGTGGTAAAAGTAATGGCTGGTGAAAATTGGCATGACATGGTTCTATGGACCATAGACCATGGCTATGGTGGCTTGGAAAATATGTCTTTAATACCTGGTAATACAGGAACCGCACCAGTCCAAAATATAGGCGCTTACGGAGTGGAATTAAAAGACAACTTCTTAAGTTGTGAAGCAGTAGAAAGAGCTACCAATAAACTAAAAACATTTAGTAAAGCAGATTGTAAATTCGGATACAGAGAATCGTTTTTTAAAAATGAAGGTAAAGACCAATATATAATTACTAGCGTAACTTTTAAACTTACTAAGAAAAGTCATAAACTAAATACAAATTATGGCTCCATAGAAGATGAACTTGATAAAAAAAATATTAAAAAACCTACTGTAAAGGACATTTCTAATGCTGTTATTGCCATACGAAATAGTAAATTACCAGATCCAAAAGAAATAGGAAACAGTGGGAGTTTCTTTAAAAATCCACTAGTAGACCAACATGTTTTTAATCAATTTTCTTTAGAAAATCCAAATGCTCCTTTTTATAAAATTTCAGAAACGGAATATAAAATCCCAGCTGGATGGCTTATTGAGCAATGCGGATTTAAAGGCAAACGCTATGGGGACGCAGGGGTTCATACAAAACAAGCCCTCGTTTTAGTGAATTATCAAAATGCAACTGGAAAAGAAATTATGGACCTTGCAAATACAATCATTAAGGCTGTAGAAAAAAAGTTTAAAATTCGGATTACCCCTGAGGTAAACCTAATACAATAGCCCCTGTAATTAAAATCACAAGGGCTATCAAACCAAACTAACCAAAAAATAAGTGACAGTTACCAGCTGCACACTTAAAACCATATATATTTTTAGATAACGCTATTTAACAATCAATTTTATAATTTAGCGTTTAAACCATATACGCAACAAGCAAGCTGTTTGGATTTTTAAATTCAAAAAAGTTTAGTTGTCCTTTATGAGCACACTTCTTGAAAAACATATAGTTGAATTATTACAGGAGCGAAATGACAAAGCCATTTCACTCTTATACGACAACTATGGTGACACCCTGCTAGGTGTTGCAAAAAAAGTAGTACGAAGCGACGACTTAGCGCAGGACGTACTGCAGGAAAGCTTTATTAAAATTTGGAAGAAAGCAGATTCTTACGATCCTTCAAAAGCAAAATTATTTACATGGTTATTTCGGATCACAAGAAACACCGCTATTGATAAATTGAGGAGTATAAACACAAAATCTGATAAAGAAATCCAAATAGATGTTTCAGACGTATATACGTTAGGTGTCGAAAGTACGAAACCAGAACTTATGGATGTTCAAGATCATTTGGACAAAATAGAGGAGAAATATCGAATAGTTTTAGATGCATTGTTTTTTCAGGGAATGACCCAACAAGAAGCAAGCGAAGATTTAGATATCCCTCTTGGAACAATTAAGTCCAGACTTAAAATTGGACTTAGAGAACTCCGTAAAATATATGGCCCAGCAATTTTGACACTGCTTTTAAATTTATTGTGATGATAGAAAAAATAAAAACATTTTTAGATTCCGACATCCTAGAGAGATATCTTTTAGGAAATACTACGGAATTGGAAACACTTCAAGCGGAACGCTACATTGCTATGTATCCAGAAGTTAGGAAGGTATACAATGAATTGCAGGAAAATTTAGAAACATATGCAAAACTACACGCGGTAGAATCACCTGACGGTCTTAAAGAGAAAATAGTATCTAGGATACGTTCAGAACGTTTAGGTAGAAAGAAGTTCTTCAGATACGCAATCGCAGCAAGTTTTACAGCTGTACTATTTGCAGGAGCTTCATTTTTCTTTTGGGATCAAAACAAGAGCCTTCAAGAAGAGAACATAATGGTTAGCAACAAAATAAAGTTGCTAGAGGAAGACATGAAGCAGCAATTAGAGGATGTTCGAAACCAATTTATTGTACTTAACAATCCGCAGACTAAGAGGTACAATGTAAACGGTAACAGAAAAGCAAAAGAGCTTAAAGCTGTGGCTTATATAAATCCAGTAAAAAAATTATCGTACATAAACGTAAAAAAATTACCAAACCTTCCAGAAGATCAATGTTTTCAAATGTGGGCAGAGGTTAACGGTGAGATGTTAAATTTAGGAATTATAGAACGCAGCACTAACAGTGAAAATCTTATGGCGCTTCCATATGCGAAGAATGCGATAGGCTACATTACTATTGAACCTAAAGGTGGTAATCTAAACCCTACAGTAGAAAACATTGTAGCTAATATTTCCTACTAACAATAACATATTAAAGTAATCCTAAAGCCCCATAATGGGGCTTTATTTTTTATATCTTTGTAGTGTTTTTAAGTAAGATAAAACCAAAATATCTATTTCAATCGGTTTGTAAAAAAAGATAAATGAAACTCGTACTACTTACTATTGGTCTTCTAGGAATTGCTTTTATAGGAATCGCAATTAAAATTTGGGCTAAAAAAGATGGTGAATTTGCAGGAACCTGCGCAAGTCAAAGCCCATTTCTTAACCAAGATGGAGAAGCTTGTGGTATGTGTGGCAAACTACCAAGTGAACAAGATTGTAAAAATGACAGTATTGCATAAGGTAATTTTTTCTTTGTGGTCTGTATTAAATAAATCATGATATTTCAACAATTTGAATAATACAGAGGCTGTAGTAGAAATAATCAACAAAGCCAAAACTGGCAACCAGATTGCTTTTAGCCGTTTACTAGATACTTTTTGGAATGACGTTTATGGTTTTCAACTGAAACGAACAGAAAACGAAAACGATGCTGAGGATATTACTATCCAAACTTTTTCAAAAGCATTTGACAAAATAAACACTTACAATGATTCTTACGTTTTTAAAACTTGGCTCATTACCATCTCCAAGAATATACATATAGACCTTGTTAGAAAACGAAAAAGAAACCTTTTAGATACCCGAGGTAATGGCGAGGCAATAAAAAAAATGTTAGACGATGCTCCAACCATAGAAGATCGTTTAATACAAGAGCAAAATTTAGCAGATTTACTTCGTGATATAAAAAAGTTAAAACCTCATTACCAAGAAGTCATCAACCTTCGTTATTTTAATGAACTTAGTTATGCTGATATTGCAGAAAAACTAAATGACCCTATTAACAACGTAAAGGTTAAATTGCTAAGAGCTAAGAAGTTATTAGCTGAAATAATATCCAACAAAAACTAACTCACGTACAATATCATATTGTATTTATTTTTTCTTTCAACCTGTGCTTACCGCTAGCTAAGCATTACGCAAATCCATGATATAGTTCGTATATTTGTGTAAAAAATAAGGCATGTCCGTAGCAGTAAAAGAAAGTGTAGCACCTCCTAAAGGCAAACCGAAATGGTTACGAGTTAAATTACCAACTGGTAAAAAGTACACCCAATTAAGAGGTCTTGTAGAAAAATACGATTTACATACTATCTGTACTAGTGGTAGCTGCCCTAATATGGGTGAATGTTGGGGTGAAGGAACTGCTACATTTATGATATTGGGTAATGTTTGTACACGCTCTTGTGGCTTTTGCGGTGTTAAGACTGGAAGACCTGAAGATGTAGATTGGGCCGAGCCAGAAAAAGTGGCACGTTCAATTAAAATTATGGGTATCAAACATGCAGTTGTTACATCTGTAGATCGCGACGATATCAAAGATATGGGTTCTATTATCTGGGCAGAAACAGTGAAGGCAATTCGTAGGATGAATCCTGAGACTACGTTAGAAACATTAATACCAGATTTTCAAGGAATAGAAAAACATTTAGATAGGATTATAGCAGTTTCACCAGAGGTAGTTTCTCATAATATGGAAACCGTTAAAAGACTAACACGTGAAGTACGTATACAAGCTAAATATGAACGTAGCCTTGAAGTCTTAAGATATTTAAAAAGCAGTGGAATCAACAGAACCAAATCTGGAATAATGCTTGGCTTAGGAGAATTAGAGGAAGAGGTAATCCAAACCTTAAAAGATTTACGGAATGTAAATGTAGACGTAGTCACTATTGGTCAATACTTACAACCTTCTAAGAAACACCTTCCAGTTAAAGAATTCATAACACCAGAACAGTTTAAAAAATACGAAGAGATAGGACTGGAGATGGGTTTTAGACATGTGGAAAGTGGTGCCCTGGTACGTTCTTCTTATAAAGCTCATAAGCATATCTTATAATTAATTAAATAGTTGTAAAAAGTGTTGACGAGAACAGTTTTGTGTGCAACTAAAATCACCAAATAAATTTGCCTTTAAAGGCAAAGCCTAACATATGAGCAAAATCAACGTAGGTATAAATGGATTTGGCAGAATAGGGAGAACCTTTTTTAGATTGGCTCAAGAGCATCCTGATATTAATATCGTTGCTATAAACGATATTTCAGACACTAAAACCTTATCACATTTATTAAAATATGATAGTATACATGGCGTTTCAAAGCAGAAAATAACTTTTGACGAACATCATATTATCGTAGACGATGAACGTATTCTTCTTTCGAACGAGTTACATCCAAAATCAATCAATTGGAATGTTAAAGATGTGGACGTTGTAATTGAATGTACTGGCAAATTTAAAACCAGTTCAATATTGAATTTTCATCTCCAAAACGGTGCAAAAAAAGTGATACTATCGGTGCCTCCAGAAGAGGACGATATTAAAATGATTGTATACGGCATTAACCAAGAATCCTTGAATAAGGAAGATAATATTATTTCTAATGCATCCTGTACTACGAACAATGCTGCTCCTATGATCAAGGTTATAAATGATCTTTGCGGCATAGAACAAGCCTATATTACTACTATTCATTCCTATACGAGTGACCAGAGCCTGCATGATCAACCTCATAGAGATCTTAGAAGAGCTAGGGCAGCAGCGCAATCTATAGTACCTACCACTACAGGTGCGGCCAAAGCACTGACCCGTGTATTCCCAGAATTAGCAAATGTTATAGGCGGTTGCGGGATTAGAGTTCCTGTTCCAAATGGATCTTTGACAGATATTACTTTCAATGTAAGAAAGAATACTTCTATTAAAGAAATAAATGATACTTTTGAAAAGGCGTCAAATAATGAATTAAAAGATATCCTATTTTATACAGAAGATCCTATCGTATCTATAGATATAAACAATAGTTATCATTCTTGTACGTTTGATTCTCAGATGACTTCTGTAATAGGTAAAATGGTGAAAATAATAGGCTGGTATGATAATGAGACCGGTTACAGCAGTAGAATTATTGATCTTATTAATTTTATGAGTACTAAAAAATTTATTTGAGTCTTTCATTTTTACATAGTAATATTAAGTATTTCATGCTCCTGTGTATCTGCATAACACTAGGACAAACTGCCATTGCACAAGAGTCAACATCATATCAAGCCGTTGCACCTTTCATTAATGAAGCCAGAAAATTAAGAAATCAGAATAAAATAGATCTAGCTCTTGAAACTTTAAACAAAGCAGCGACTGAAGCAGAAAAAAATGAGGATGTAAAAGCATTAATAGATTCCTTTCATGAATTAGCCATTCTTTATTTAAAGTTAGATCGTGAGGGTGATACACAATTCTATTGGGATAGAGCTAGTGTTCTCTTAAAAGATATTGCCTATCCTTATGGTGACGCCATACATAAACATATAGAAGCAATACTGTTATATAGAGGTAACCAAAACTTCTCAGCACTATCCATGCTGGAAAAGGCTAAACAATTAAACAACGATAGAAATTTTTTCAATAATATCCTTCTAACAGAGGCAAAAGTGTATTTAAACTTAGAGAGGTATGATAACGCCATAAAAAATCTAAACTCTTTAGTTGTTAATACAGATATTTACGAAAAAGACTATTTAACCACCCAAGCCTATTTAGGATTAGCAGAGCTATATCTTAAAAGGGGAGATTTAAAGGAAGGTGCTAAAAACGGCGAACTAGGTTTTAAACTGGCTACTAATAATGAGTTTTTTGTTGAAACAAAAAAAGCGAATGAACTCCTAACAGTTATATACGAACAGCTTGGCCTTTACGAAAATGCGTACACCAAAAGCCAAAACCTTCTGCACATTAACGATTCAATTTTTAATTTAGAAAAGCTAAAAGTAGAAGCTAAAACAGCGGATCAGATAAGAGACGGTATAAAAACAAAACAAATTGTAGGTCTTGAAACAAAAGTAGAGGAATTAACAGCTTCTCAAAATAGATCAGAAATCACTGCTATTCTTACATCGGCGTTTTTAATCATTATTTCGTTACTGGCGGTATCACTGTACAGAAACAATCAAATAAAGGTTAAAACTAACGATCTTCTTCATACGAAGAATAAAGAATTACAAGTAGCTAGAGATGGTGCTGTACAAGCAATGGAAGCTAAAACTAATTTCTTATCCACAGTAAGTCATGAACTTAGAACCCCACTATATGCTGTAACTGGTCTCACACACTTATTACTGGAAGAGAACCCTGAAGAGCATCAAAAGGATCACCTTAAAGCACTTAAATTTTCAGGAGACTACCTACTTAACTTTATTAATGATATTCTTCATATAAATAAGATTGATGCAAATAAATTGGAACCGTTAAATATGGAATTCAATTTAAAGAAAGTTATAAATGAAGTAATAAACTCACTTCAACAAAGCGCAAAATCGAATAACACTAAACTAACTTTAGAATTTGATGATGCGATTCCAGGACATTTAATGAGCGACCCTCTGAAGCTTTCTCAGGTTTTCATGAACTTAATAGGTAATTCTATAAAGTTCACCAAAGATGGTGAAGTTCGTGTTATAACCAAATTACTTCGAAAGGATAATGAAGATGTAAAAATATACTTTGAAGTAAATGACAACGGAATAGGCATTTCTAAAGAAAAACAGAAAAGTATATTTGAAGGTTTTGAACAAGGTAGTATTCAAATTAACAGAGAATACGGTGGAACGGGTCTTGGTCTTACCATTGTAAAGAGTCTTTTAGGATTATTTGAAAGTGAAATAGAATTAGAAAGTACTTTAGGTAAGGGAAGCGCCTTCTCTTTTGCTATAGAGATGAAAAGCTTGGACAACCTTCCAGATGACATTTCCTTTGAGGTTACGCCTAGAGATTACGATTTTAAAGGGCTTCATTTAATGATTGTAGAAGACAACAAAATCAATCAAGTTATCACTAAAAAAATGCTAACCAAGAAAGAGATTACTAGTGATATTGCTAGTAATGGTGAGGAAGCGGTTATCTTGGCAAAAGAAAATGTTTACGATGCTATTCTTATGGATATACATATGCCTGGAATAAGCGGTGAAGAGGCTACTATACAAATACGTAAGTTTGACCAAAGAACTCCTATCATAGCTCTTACGGCTATTTCCTTAGATGATAGTTTGGAAAGCTTTTACGCAGCAGGTTGTGATGATGTGGTAACTAAACCTTTTAAGCCCGAAGTATTCTATCAAAAAATAGGTGAAAACATATTTGATAAGCGGCCAAATATTAGCAATTCATAAGCTGTTTTAAATCTGATTGCAGTAGCGCTGCTCCTTCTCCAATAAAAGAATGTTTTATACTAATGTAGTATGCGTTATCTACATGGTCTTTTAATCTAGTATAGTCCTTCTCGGTTGTAATTATATACTCTTTAGTCCTAAACAATTCTAACTCGTTCTGAGTAAAAAAATGATGATCCTTGTAAGCGAGGTGTTCCATTGTAATTCCACTTTCCTTCAAAAAGGAAACCAATGGCTTAGGATGCGCAATACCAGTTACTAACGTCACTTTTTTATCTTTAAAATAAGTAAGACCTTTACTAGATGTGGCGTTCTTTAGCTCAATATCATAAGATAAATAAGTAAACAATAAATTTTGTTCTGAATGAAGGTTTAATTTCTTTTTTACAGTTAGCTGATCTTCTTCACTAAGGTTTTGGGGACATTTAGTTACGATAACGCTATTTGCTCTTACAGCAGCATATTTTGCATCTCTAAGATCACCTGTAGGAAGATACCAATCCTCTATGTAGAGATTAGTATAGGTCGTTAATAGTATAGAATAATCTGGTTTAACCTTTCTATGTTGAAAAGCGTCATCCAACAAAATGATGTTAGGTTTACTTTCTTTTTCTAAACGTTGTATTCCGTTTCTTCTATCTGCGTCTACGGCTATAGAAATAGAAGGAAACTTACTAAACAGTTGATATGGTTCGTCACCAATTTCAGTTACGGTAGTCTTATTGGTAGCTAAAACAAATCCATTAGATTTTCGTTTATAACCCCTACTTAAAACGGCAACAGTAGTATCTTTTGATAAAGAACGAATTAACAACTCTATCATGGGCGTCTTTCCCGTACCCCCAACACTTAAATTTCCAATGCATATTGTTTTAGTGGAAAAAGATGCTGATTTAAAAATGTTTAAATCATAAAGCTTATTCCGCACAAAGACTACAAGAGCGTAAATCAATGAAATAGGGAATAGAAGTTTTCTTAACAGTTGCATTAGAACGAAATTATAATATTTTATCTTTGATACCCTCACAATGTGCCAAAAATGACAGTAAACGAAATAACCAAGATTTTAGAAGAATTAGCTCCACTAGACTATGCGGAGAGTTTTGATAATGTAGGCCTATTGATAGGTGACGCTCATATGAAGGTAAAGGGCGTACTAGTAACTTTAGATACATTAGAAAATGTAGTAGAAGAAGCTATAGATAAAAACTGCAACCTCATCGTTAGCTTTCACCCTATTATCTTTACTGGTTTAAAGAAAATAACTGGGAAAAACTATGTTGAAAAAACGATTTTAAAAGCTATTAAGAATGACATCGCCATTTACGCAATCCATACAGCTCTTGATAATTGTATGACAGGTGTAAATGCTAAAATATGTGAGAAGCTTGGGCTAACAAACACAAATATTCTTATTCCTCAAAAAGGAACAATCAAAAAATTAGTGACTTATGTACCTATAGAAAATGAAGATCATCTCAAAAGAGAACTATTCGCTGCAGGTGCTGGAAAAATAGGAAATTATAGCGATTGCAGCTTTAGCGTAGCAGGAACCGGGAGCTACAAGGCCAATGAAAAGGCAAATCCTGTTAAAGGAACAATAGGAAATATTCATTACGAAAAGGAAACAAGAATCAGCGTTATATTTTCCAAATCTAAAGAAAAACAAGTCATTTCTTCTTTGTTAAAACATCATCCCTATGAAGAGGTAGCTTATGAAATAAGTACTTTAGAGAACACAAACCGTCATATTGGTATGGGAATGATTGGGGAGTTAGAATCTAGCGTATCCGAAACAACCTTCCTTAAACAATTAAAACAAAAAATGAATGCTACGGTAGTAAGGCACTCTGCATTTAGAAATAAAGAAGTGAAAAAAGTTGCTGTACTAGGTGGTAGTGGTTCTTTTGCTATTGGCGCAGCGAAAGCAGCAGGGGCAGACGTTTATGTTACAGCGGATGTTAAATATCATGAGTTTTATCAGGCAGAAAATCAATTACTAATAGCAGATATTGGACACTTTGAAACTGAGCAGTTTACAAAAAACCTTTTAGTTGATTATCTTACGAAAAAAATTCCTAATTTTGCAGTCCGTTTATCGGAAAGTATAACAAATCCTATCAAGTATTTTTAAATTATGGCAAAAAAAGAAGACTCGACCGTAGAAGCTAAGTTAAGAGCATTATATGATTTGCAATTAATTGATTCTCGAGTTGATGAAATACGCAACGTACGTGGAGAACTACCCTTAGAAGTTGAAGATTTGGAAGATGATGTTCTTGGCCTAAAAACTAGAATGGATAAGCTTAAAACCGATTTAGAGACCATCAATTTTGAAATTGGAGCAAAGAAAAATCTTATTGAAGAGGCTAAAACTCTGATAAAAAAATATACTGAACAACAAAAAAATGTTCGTAACAGTAGAGAATTCAACTCTATAAGTAAAGAATTGGAGTTTCAAGAGCTAGAAATACAACTAGCAGAAAAGAACATTAAGGAATACAAAGTACAGATTGACCAAAAGAAATCTGTTATTTCTGAAACTAAAGAACGTTTATCTGAGCGTGAGTCACATTTAAAGCACAAAAAGAGTGAGTTAAATGCGATTTTGGCAGAGACTGAAAAAGAAGAGAAAGCTTTACTAGAAGAATCTCTTAAGTTTCAAGGAAAGATAGAGGAACGTTTGGTTAAAGCCTATGCAAGGATCAGAAGTAACGTTAAGAACGGTTTAGCAGTTGTTCCAATTGAAAGAGGTGCTTCAGGTGGTTCTTTCTTTACTATTCCACCACAGGTGCAAGTAGAGATAGCATCTAGGAAAAAAATTATCACAGATGAGCATAGTGGAAGAATTCTTGTAGATCCTGCATTAGCAGATGAAGAAGCTATAAAAATGCAAAAAATGTTCTCTAAATTATAAGAGGCTCAACTTTATATGAAATGCCATCTGTCTTTGATAGATGGCATTTTTTGTTTAGCTTAGAATTAGATGCATCATACGAAACTCTTTTATATACTCATATCGTTGACTTTTAGCACTATGGTTTATGGGCAAAGTATTGCGGATTATAAATGGAAAAACAGAGTATTGTTGCTAGTAGATAATAATATAAAATCTCAAGACCTACAATCCCAACTGAACCTTTTCTTAAGTAAAACCGCTAATCTAGAAGAAAGGGAAACTTTAATTTTTCAAGTAACTCCTGATGAAGTTAGGTTGTATGACGGTCAAAAAAGCGACCTTAATTCTTCAGATATCTACAAATATATTTCTATTTCCAAGAAATTCTCTGGTGTTGTTTTAATAGGAAAAGATGGTGATGTAAAATTTAAAAAACCGTTTGAAATAAAGCCAGAATCTATTTTTTCCATTATAGATAGCATGCCTATGCGTAGGTCAGAAATAAAGCATATACGAGGAAAATAAATTTAAGTAAGCAACTAGGTAAGTTGGCTAGAATTAAATATTTATGAATTTAAAATACAGCCTAGGTGCTATTGTATCCATACCGCTTTTGCCAATCTTATATTTTCAGGGTAAAAAAATAAAAACTACTGTTCCAAGGCTACCCGAAGCAAAGGGTACACAAGGAATGTCTTGCGTTTCTTCAGAAAGAACGATCAGGATGCTGACTATTGGCGAAAGTACCATTGCAGGTGTTGGTGTTCAAACGCACGAAGAAGGTTTTACTGGAACCTTAGCAAATGCCTTGGCAGTTGAACTAAATACTAATATTGATTGGAAAGTATATGCAAAGAGTGGTTATACTGTAAAAAGAATAACTGATGGTATCATTTCTAATATTACGGAAAATCTAGTTGATTTGATTGTTATAGGAATTGGCGGAAATGATGCTTTTGAATTAAGCAGTCCTAAGAAATGGAATAAAGATGTTCGTGAGCTTATTAAAAGCCTTCAATTAAAATTCAAAAAAACTCCAATTCTATTTATTAATATGCCTCCTATTAAGGAGTTTCCGGCATTTACATCATTAATAAAATTCACCATTGGTAATCTAGTGGACATTCTGGGAGAGGAGTTAGTGAAGGTTGTAGCAGATTTTAAAAACGTTCATTATTACGCTCGTGTAGTTCGTTCTAACTATTTTATTGAGCGCTATAAACTAAAAATAAATTCAACCGATTTTTTTAGTGATGGTGTACACCCCTCTAAAATAACCTATCAAATTTGGGCAAAGGATGTTTTCAATTACATTATTAACTCAAAGGAGATTATAACAGACTTACCAGTTGAATCATAACGACCAAAACCAGATTAAACAGTACAACTAATGAAACCAAAATTCACTACCATAGAACTCATATTCCTTTTAATGGCTCTTATTGGAGTTGGGGCTACTTGGTATTTTAACACCCTCTTTTATTTAGAAACAGCAGATACTTCCATTAGCAATTTTATATCCCAAACGGTTACTACGTTACCAGCTAAATCAATAAGTGCAGATATAAGTGTTGTGGCTACCACTTTCCTTATTTGGATGGTTTATGAAGCTCGAAAAATAAAAATGACGTACTGGTGGGTTTTTATTCCATTTACATTCCTAATCGCAATAGCCTTTACGTTTCCTCTATTTCTATTCTTTAGAGAAAGGAAACTTAGAAAAAATACCCTACTCGGCCAATAAGGATAATATTTTTTCTTCTACTAATTTACTATCCCATAGGTCCTCAATATTGGGTAAATTCATTACTTCCTGCATTAATTCTTCCTGTGCATCGCCAATGGCCAGCGCCTCTGCATAGGGTCTATTAGAGAAGGTAACTCTACTATAAGCTGGTATCCATTTCTCTGGATATTTTTGAGCAAATCTTTTTTCTATTTTTTTCTGAAGCAAGAACTTAGGATTCGCTGTTTTACTACTCATTTCCATAAAGTTACGGTAGCTTAACTCCGCAATTGCATCTGCATTAGGTTTACGTTCTTTTTGATAGGTACTAAATATAGCTTCCCAATCATCACCTAGTTTTTCAATTATTTGATTTAAACAATAGATATCTTCAAAGCCAGCATTCATTCCTTGACCATAGAAAGGAACAACTGCATGTGCAGAATCACCTACTAAGGCTACTTTGTCCCAGTAGGTCCAAGGATAACATTTCATGGTCACCATTGCGCTAGTTGGATTTTTAAAGAAATCCTCCATCAAACTATCCATTACCTGCATCACGTTGGGGAAATAGGTAACAAAAAACTCTTGAGCCTGTTCCTTAGTGTTAATATTCTCAAAGGAAACTTCACCTTCAAAAGGCATAAAAAGTGTACAGGTAAAACTACCATCTAAATTAGGCATAGCAATCAACATAAATTTACCTCTAGGCCAAATATGAAAAGAGTACTTATCTAACTTATGACTTCCATCTGCATTAGCTGGAATAGTTAATTCTTTATAGCCAACATCAATAAAATCCTGGGAATAATCGAATCTGCTGCGTCGCTGCATTTTATGACGTACTCTTGAGAAAGCACCATCACAACCAAAAATGATGTCATACTGATACTCTTTCCACTCGCTCTTTTCGGTTTCGCCGGTAAATATTTTAGCTTCTGGTAAATCAACGTCCCATACTTTTTCGTTAAATCGAAAATTCACACCAGCTTCTTCAGCAAGGTCAATCATTTTTTTATTGAGGACACCGCGAGAAATAGACCAAATAGCTTCTCCCTCTTTACCATAATTTTGATAATACTCTGGCTGCCCTACCACATGCATGGCTCTTTTATTTAAAGGAATTCCTATCTTTTTAATTTCATCTTCAATACCAACTTCCTTAAGAGCAGTCCACCCCCTATTGCTCATAGCTAGATTTATAGAACGCCCAGAGAATTTTATATTTCGTATATCAGGTCGTCTATCAAACACTGTAATATCATGACCATGTTTTCTTAAGTAAATAGCAAGTAAAGACCCTACTAGGCCAGATCCTATAATGGCAATATTCTTATTCTTTTGCGGCATGACTACTGGATTTATATCCAAATTCTAATTCAACTATAAAAATAACAAATTATAGCGGACAAAGGGTAGCAAACAGCAGCTGGTATTTAGTTGAATTTAGCATTGTTTTATGTGAAAGTTGTTTAGCTTTTATTTATTTTTGATAAACAAAAATAATTTCCTTTGAAACATTTTAACGCAGAACTACTTAAAGAACTACCCAGCAGATACAAGGCTAATCTCATTAATAGCTGTACAGGTTATAAATCGAGTAATCTTTTAGGTAGTATTTCATCATCAGGAAATAGCAATTTGGCCATTTTTAATTCTGTCGTTCATATTGGTAGTAATCCTCCAATGCTAGGTTTTATTTTAAGACCATTAACGATAAGAAGAGATTCTTACAACAATTTTAAAACAGCGGGCGCATTTACGGTGAATCAAGTTTGCCAAAATATTATTAAAGAAGCGCACCACACTTCGGCTAAATACGACGAAGGTATTTCGGAATTTGAAAAAAGCGGACTTACGGAGACCTATTTAGATGATTTTGAAGCACCTTATGTTAGCGAAAGCCCAATTAAAATTGGATGTCGTTATATAAATGAATACGAAATCAAAGAAAATGGATGCCTACTAATTATTGGAGCAATAGAGCATATTTACCTACCCGAGGAAAGCATTGCTAACGATGGTTGGGTTCATTTAGACAAAACTAATGCCATCAGCTCTGTTGGTTTGGATGGTTATGCACTACCTAAAATCATTGAACGCCTATCCTATGCTAAGCCTAACGAACTAAGTAAGTCTATTATTCATGGCGCATAAAAAGACAAACCTTCCGAGTAAAAAATGTGTGATTTGCGGTCTAGATTTTAATTGGCGTAAAAAATGGGAACGTAACTGGGAAGAAGTAAAATATTGTAGCGAAAAATGTAGAAGGTCTAAATGAGAGGTTAGTGGTTAAAAAAAAGTAATCAGTAGGTAGCAAAAGAACAATGAAAAATTTGATTTGGTTTAGAAACGATTTAAGAGTTGCAGACAATCCTTCTTTGGAATTGGCTTGCAAAGGAGAACAAGTAATTGCCATTTATTGTTTTGACCCTAGACACTATGAAATAGGTGATTTTGGATTTAAAAAAACTGAAAAATTTCGTGCACAATTTTTAATTGAAACGATAAGTACACTTAAAGCTTCGTTACTAGAACTAAACATAACCTTATTAGTCTACCACGAAAAACCAGAGATTGCAATCCCACAAATAGTTAAAGAATACCAGATACAGAATATCTTTTCACAGAAAGAATGGACTAGGGACGAAAACAAAGTAATAGATGCTGTCATTGCTAAAGTACCTGCACTGGTAAATTTTGAATACCAATACGGCCAGTTCCTTTTTCACCCAGAAGACATACCTTTTAATACATTTCAAGATATTCCACAAGTATTTACTCAGTTTCGGAAAAAATGTGAGAAATATACTAAAGTAAGACAACTTGAGACTATTCCAAAGGCCATGCCAGCAAGTAATTTAATAAGCATTACAACCCGTATTCCTTCTTTAAATGTCTTAGGTCTTTCTAATTATGAAATGGATTCCAGAACGGCATTTCCATTTAAAGGAGGAGAAGTAAGTGCATTGGACCGTATAAAGCATTATTTCTGGGAGACAAAAAAATTAGGGTACTACAAAAAAACTAGAAATGGTCTTATAGGTCTAGATTACAGTTCAAAACTATCGGCATGGCTAGCAAATGGGAGTATATCAGCTAAAACAATTTACTGGGAAGTGCAACGCTTTGAAAAAGAGGAAATTAAGAATCAAGATACCTACTGGCTTATTTTTGAATTAATTTGGCGCGATTTCTTTAAATACATAGCATTAAAACACGGTAATACCATCTTTCAACAGGGTGGTATTTTAGAAAAAAGCTACGAATGGAATTATTCCGATAGTAAAATGCAGAAATGGGTTAATGGAACCACCCAAGAATCTTTTGTAAATGCCAATATGAAAGAATTAGCGGCTACGGGCTGGATGAGCAACCGAGGAAGACAAAATGTAGGCAGCTTCTGGTCTAAAGAATGGCAACAAGATTGGCGCTATGGAGCCGCCTATTTTGAAAGTGTTCTTATTGACTATGACGTACACAGTAACTGGGGTAATTGGATGTATAATAGTGGTGTAGGTAATGACCCAAGAGATCGTAAATTTAATATTGCTAGACAAGCAGATATGTATGATGCACAGGGTAAATTTCAGCGTTTGTGGTTGCAAGACACCCTATTTTAGTTAGACTCAAGCATGCTCGCCGCAGGAGGGTTCGAAAATCAAGTTCAAGTTCAAGTTCAAGTTCAAAAATCATGTTCAACATAACGTAATTCAATTTAGTTAAGACATCAAAATGAAGACATTACGACTCATATTAGGAGACCAGCTCAACCAAAAACATTCTTGGTTTCAAACCGTAGATGATGATATTACGTACGTTATGGCAGAAATGCGGCAAGAAACCGATTATGTAAAACACCATATACAAAAGGTAGTGGCCTTCTTTTTGGCGATGCGTAGTTTTTCCGAGGACCTATCAGCCAAGGGACATGAATTTATATATCTGAATATTACCGATGCTAACAATCCACAAGACCTTGAAAAAGTCATTACGAAGTACATCAAGGAAACCAAGGCCGAAAAATTTGAATACCAACTCCCAGATGAGTTTCGTTTAGACGAGCAGCTGAAAGAAATCTGCAATAATCTAGAGATAGAGACCAATACTGTTGATACTGAACATTTTTATACAGAACGTTACGAGCTCAAGAACTTCTTTCATGGAAAGAAACAGCTCATTATGGAGTCCTTTTACCGTATGATGCGGAAGAAACATGACATCATGATGGTCAATGGCCAACCAGACGGCGGTAAATGGAACTACGACCAAAGCAACCGTAAAAAATGGAAGGGTACACCAGGAATTCCTCAAGAACGCGGCTTTAAAAAAAACGTCTCCGTTGTTTTAGAGGAAATAAAAGCTGCCGATGTTGAAACCTTCGGGGAAATAGAACCACAAAACTTTAGTTGGCCCACGAGCCGGGCAGAATGCCTATCTGTTTTAAACTATTTCTGTAAGGAATTGTTAGTGCATTTTGGAGATTACCAAGATGCAATGCATACCAACGAAAAATACTTATTCCACTCGCGCGTGTCGTTTGCTATGAACGCCAAAATTCTATCACCAAAGGAAGTGATTGATTCCGTTTTAGAGCATTACTACGAGCATACCGGCGAGATTCATATTTCCCAAGTGGAAGGTTTTGTACGCCAAATTTTAGGTTGGAGAGAGTACATGAGAGGCATATACTGGAAAGAAATGCCCGGATATGCAAACCTGAACAAACTGGAAAATCATAATCCCCTACCCGACTTCTTCTGGACCGGAAAAACTAAAATGAACTGCATTAAACATGCCGTTGGACAAAGCTTGACAGATGCCTATGCACATCACATCCAACGCTTAATGATCATTGGCAATTACGCCTTGTTAACACAAATAGACCCCGATAAGGTAGATGAATGGTACTTAGGGGTGTATATAGACGCTATTGAGTGGGTAGAAATTACAAATACACGGGGCATGAGTCAGTTTGCAGATGGTGGCATTGTAGCCACAAAACCCTATGTAAGTAGCGGTAATTACATTAATAAAATGAGTAATTATTGTGGTGACTGCGTTTATAAGCACACTCAAAAAACAGGAGAAGATGCCTGCCCCTTTAATGCTCTATATTGGAACTTTTTGGAAGAGAAAAAAGAACATTTCAAAAATAATAATCGCATGGCGATGATGATGAATTTACTAAATAAAAAAGATAAAAATGAACTCCAAGAGCTAAAACAAAGAGCTCAGGAAATCATCACTAACCCTGATAAATTTTAAAAAAATACATCATATTTCTAATTCGCTATACCACTTTAAAATAGCATATTTAGTTACATAAATAAGTCTCTTCAGCTTATGCCTTTTAACGATGAGCCATTGACATTCAAGGTCATATTTTGTCCGCTCACCGATAGATAAGAATTAAAGTACAAACTTTTTTATCCATAAAATCTGCACTTAAACTAAAAAAATACGCTTTAGCGAAGCAAGATGTTGTTCGTCTACAATCTCCTATCCCTCAAATTAATACTGCTTTAATTTGCGCATAGTACTTAACCTAATAATGTGTCTGTTCAATTTTGAGAATTCTGTTTTTACATAAAACAAAAAATGCTTAAACGAACTCAAAATACCCAAATCGCCTACCTATGCAAAACGCAATTAGTAATTTGAAAATAACGAAAAAAGGAGCAATCTTAGTGTTTGCATTTCTTTCCTTTTTAGTCACAAGTTTAGAACTTAATGCTCAGAGTATTTCTTCGGGTGCTATATTTCACTGGGAAGATGTTCAAAACAGTGTTAGTGAGTCTGCAACTATAAAATCTATAACGATTAATGGAAAAGACTACAATTCATTTGTTGTTCCTTCCTCCTATAAAATGACACGTATTGGACATTCTGGACATTCCGGAAATAGAATTAAAAAAAATGGGTCAAATTTAATTGAAGATAGTAGTAAATCTAATTGGAAGCAAGAAGCTGAACTAGCATACCAGTCTTTAAATTTGAATCATTACTTCGAGTCTAGTAACAACGGAGACGATTTATGTAATAACAATGGGCAATCAAGTTCAACAAAAACGCAGATACAAACTATTAGTTTCTCACCCGGTATCCCTTCAAATGAAGATGGGATAATAGGTATTACAGAAAGAGGCGGTAACAATTGTTTGTATGTTGAATTGTATGGGGAAAAAGAAAATGGAAGCAGTGAAGAATTACTAGGTTATACATTAGTAAAAACAGGAGGAGACCTTAGAGGAGTTAGTCCGCAAGCTCCTCCAACATCTAATTCAGATTATTGGAGGAGTGGTAGAAATAATGAAAATGACCAAGTAATTGGTATTGCTTTATTTAAATTATCTCAACTCGCTCCCGTTGGATCAATTATTACTTCTATAAAGTATTCAGCAGCTTCACAAGATCATGGGGATGGTAAGTTTTTCCTAATGCAATCCTATGCTGTTGATGATATTTTTGAAACTGAATTTGATATTGAATTAAACGGAAATGTTGCGTCAAATGATAATGCTCCTGCAAACTCATCTTATACTCTATCAGCAAATCCTACTCCTTTAAATGGTACATTAATCGTAAATACAGACGGTACATTTAAGTATACGCCAAACCCAGGTTTTTCTGGAACTGAAGTTTTTGAAATAAGAATGTGCTTACCTGCACCAAATCAATCTGTTTGTGAAACTTCAACCCTAAGCGTAACTGTATTGCCAAATAACGTACCAACCGCTGTTGATGATTATTACACTATAAACGAAGATGAGGTAAATAATGCGTTTAACATTCTATCAAATGATGATTTTGGTTTAGATGGTCCTAAATCTAATAATCCAATAAGGATAACAGTAAGCCCTGTAAATGGCACCGCGTTCTTAAATGATAATGGCACTAACAACAACCCTCTTGATGATTATATCTCCTATACACCAAATCCAAATTTTAGTGGAACAGATGAAATACATTATGAAATTTCAGATAGTAATGGATCTACCTCAGATGCTATAGTTTATATTCAAGTTAATCCTGATACTTCTAAAAACATCAGTATTATCACAAACGGTATTACCGTTAACGAAAATATTGGAGTAGCAACCATTACAGTACAAATTACTGGAAATTATCAGGTTGGTCCAACCATATCTTATAAAACTGTAAACAACACGGCCATTGCTGGTCAAGATTATGTTACAGTAGCTAATACACACGTCTTTGCTGGCAATAGCAATGAAACATTCAGTTTTCAAGTTCCTATAATAGATGATGATATTATTGAGACAACGGAAGTGATACAGATTGAAATTACATCATTGTCTTATACTTCTCCTGTAAACTTAACAACTACAATAAATATAATAGATAACGATGCCATTATAGGTACGGGAATCTCTTTTGATAATGATAATATTACTGTAGATGAAGCTGCAGGTACGGCTACCGTTAATGTGTTATTGACTGGAAATGTTCCTAGTGGATTTACCTTGGACTATACCACAACAGATGATTCTGCAGTTGCTCCGGGAGATTATACAACTACCTCTGGGCAGTTGACCTTCGCTGGTACCGATGGCGAAACTCAACCAATCACTATTTCTATTATTGATGATAACCTAATTGAAACATTGGAAAACCTATTGGTTGACCTTTCTAACATTTCTACGAATCTGATATACATAAACGACAATCAGGCTACCGTAAATATTGTCGATAACGATGCTCCAGGTGCTGGGGAAGGCATATCCGTGGCTGACTTTACAGTCAACGAAGATGCAGGTACTGCAGATTTTGTAATCACCTATACCGGACCTACGGTACCTGACGCATTTACCGTAGATTATATAATCACAGATGGCTCTGCAAGTACGCCTTTAGATTATACCGTAGCTGTTGCTGCTGGAAATGTAAGTTTCCCTGCTGGTACGATTGACGGTACAACACAGGTTGTAACCATCACCATTATAGATGATGTACTTCTGGAAGGTCCTGAAGATTTAAATATCACCCTATCCAACATCTCTAACCCTCTTTTAAATTTGGTAGATGCCGATGGGGTAGGAACTATTACGGATAACGAAGTAACCTTTCCAGGTGAAGGACTCTCCGTAAGCGACTTTGCAGTTAACGAGGCTATAGGCACTACTGATTTTGTAGTTACCTATACTGGGCCTACTGTGCAAGATTCCTTTACTGTAGATTTCTTCATTACTGATGGCTCCGCTATTACACCTAATGATTATACCGTTGTCATAGCCTCAGGTACCCTAACGTTCCCTGCCGGTACAAGTGACGGTGACACTCAAGTGGTAACCGTGACCATCATAGACGACGCGCTTATTGAAGCCAACGAAGACCTTACTATAATCATAACAAACGTGTCTAACCCTATTCTTGATTTGGGCATAGTCAAATTTAGTGGTACAGGAACCATAATCGACAATGATGGTACACCTGGTGTATCCGGTCTAACCATAAACGACATTACCGTAAACGAAGAGGACGGAACGGCTACATTAACGGTAACACTTACAGGACAGTTACAGGACAGTTTTACTGTTGACTTTACTACTGAAGATGATACTGCTGTAGCAAGCGAAGATTATTCAGCTACTTCTGGTACGCTTACTTTCCTTGGTAACGATGGAGAGACACAAACACTTACCGTTCCGATTATAGACGACGTACTTCTAGAGACCTTAGAAAGCCTGAATGTTAGACTTTCTAATCTTAGCACTACTGTGATTTCTATCATAGACCCAATTGGAGTAATAACTATAATTGATAACGAATACGATACGGATGGGGATACTATTCCTGATTCTATTGACATAGACGACGACAACGATGGTATCCTAGATACGCTGGAAGGCGATGGCACTACCGATACCGATGGCGATGGTATTCCGGACAGTCTGGATATTGATGATGATAACGATGGTATTCCTACCAATGTTGAAGCGCAGACTACAGCTGGCTATATTCCTCCTACGGGTAATGATGCAGACAATGATGGTCTGGACGATGCCTATGAAGGTAGTGGTGACCAAGGCCTTACACCTGTAAACACTGATGGTACGGATAATCCAGATTATCTAGACTTAGATTCTGACAACGATACCGTTCCTGACAACAACGAAGGAAACGACTTTAACTTTGACGGGATTCCAGATTGGATATTCACGGGTAACGATACCGATGGTGACGGACTTGATGATGGCTACGAGGGTAGTAATGTAAACGACGGATTCGACGTCAATGACGAGATAAACGACCCCGCTAACAACCTTCCTGATACAGATGGTACGGAGGATGTAAACTATAGAGATTTTGACGATGATGGGGACGGTATTGATACCCCAGATGAGGATGCCGATGGTGATGGTGACCCTACCAACGATGATACAGATGGAGATGGTACACCGGATTATTTAGAACCTACAGATACTGATGGTGATACTATTCCTGATTCTATTGACATAGACGACGACAACGATGGTATCCTAGATACGCTGGAAGGTGATGGCACTATCGATACCGATGGCGATGGTATTCCGGACAGTCTGGATATTGATGATGATAACG
>CALHVP010000147.1 GCA_938038975.1 uncultured Maribacter sp.
TGATTTGCGTTCAGATAAGAATGGAAATACATCAGGCACACCTTTTTATCAAATAGCTTCCGATTGTAAGGAAATTGACACCCCTTTTCATTATCTCTGTTTAGGAATTAGGGAAGATGCCAACGATAGTTCCCTGTTTAAAACTGCCAAAGAATTAGATGTGAAATTCATCTTACGAGATACCTTCCGTATAGAATTTCATAACGAAATTAACGCTTGGATAAATGCATTTATAAAAAACGTAGATGCAGTCTATGTGACCATTGATTTAGATGGATTTTCATCTGCATACGCGCCAGGAGTTAGTGCCCCTTCACCAATGGGTTTTACGCCAGATGTAGTATTAGCCTCATTGAAGACGATTATAAGCTCAGGAAAACTTGCTGCCTTAGATATAGCTGAACTAAACCCAGAATTTGATATAGATAACCAAACTGCACGATTAGCAGCGTCTCTTGTTCATACGGTTTTGCATAGTATTTAGAAATAACCCATTGTGGATTTTGATGAGGTGGCGCGTACTGTTTCTATGTGTCACTTCGAGTGAGTCTTTCGAACTTTTCTGGAGAAAAACTTGTATCGAGAAGTCTTTCTGACCCAAAAGGTTCTCGATACATTTCATTTTGCAATGAAAAGATTGAAAAATCAAACACTCGAACTGACATTACTCTCAATAGTAGCACCAAACGCTCAACGGGTTAGGAATACTAAATTTACCTAAAACAAAAAAAGCCTTCCTTAATGGAAAGCCTTTCATTGGTTACGATCGATTAAAACCGATCAACACAATTTGCTCCAAACGCTGTTTGGAACACAACACAACACCACAAAGATAATAAAGGTTTTTAATTATTAATACTATGGTTCTATTTTCTTGTTAGACGAAATACCATATTTATCCACAACAAGTGAAAAAGGTACTTTCCTGTTTATAGACAAAAATCAATAAAATAAGATGAACCACTTGACTTCCTATATTCAACGAATTTAAAGGTACCTAAACGGCATAAGCCTAATTACATACGTAGGGGCAGTATTTTAGCAATCCCAAATCAAGCTTTACACCTACTACGCATGAAATCAAAAATTTATTTTGCCGTTTGCATCTCAGCACTTTTCTTCTCATGTCAAAAAGAAGCCATTATAGAAGAACAGATATTTGACGTTTTGCTAGAAGATGAGATAGAGGATACAGTAGACAAGGAACCAACTTTTTCTGCGGATCCAGTAAAAAACTGGGTATTTCAAATGCAACATACTTCTGGGCTATTAGAAAGTGTAGAAAACACAAATTTTGTTTCTTTATATGACAATGCACTGGCAACTATTCTCTTCATTAACGAAAATCAAAAAAACAAAGCAGAACAGGTACTAGATTTTTATAATTCAAAAATAACAAGTGAATTAGAAGTTAATGGTGGGTTTTATCAAACAAGAAATACTAACGGAGAAGCAGGAGAACGTATTTGGATGGGTGACAATGCTTGGTTATTAATTGCCATAAATCATTACAAGGCGCAATATAATTCAGATAAGTATGCTAATCTTGCCGCTCATCTAGAGGCATGGTTGCGTTCGTTACAGATAGAAAATGGTGCGCTACTTGGTGGCATCAATTCAAATGGCTCCAACATACCCTTAGTAACGGAAGGTATTATTACTGCTTTTAATGCAGTTCCAGGCTTTGACGATTTTCATAAAAATATCCTTAGCTATATTAAAAATGAACGTTGGGACACTACTAACAATGTCGTGTTATCGTGGCCAGAAAATCCTGACTATGCATATGCTATGGATTTACATTCTTTAAGCAGTACGATTTTAGATGGTTTTTCTACAAATGTTCTTACACAGGCAGATAGGTTTTTAACACAACAGGAATTTACATTAAGTGGTGATGTAATATCAGGTTACTGTTTTGATGAAGATAAAGATGTGGTTTGGCTAGAAGGTACGGCACAAATGGCCGTTGCTTTTAAAGCTATGGGAAATATAGGAAGAGGTAATGAACTTATTGCTGAAATAGAAAAAACGGTTATTCAAAGCACAATTATTGAAAATGCCAAGGGTATTCCTTACACCACCAACCACGGAACTTCATATGGTGCTACACAACTTTGGGATCATACGGATATTGCTCCAGCACTTTCTGCTACTATTTGGTATTTATTTGCAAAAGAAGATTTTAATCCTATGGCTCTTGGAAGAAAAACAAATATTCCTGAAGACCAACAGTTTTGGGCACACAACTAACTTAGTTCGAGAACGATATTTCTTTATTACCTTTTTTAGATGTACTTCCCATACTCAATTCTGGTATAACGAGTAAAGGAGTGTTTGTATGAAAAGCAACTCGCTTTACTACTGGTTCTCTTGTTAAACGTTCCATATAACTATGTTGATAGTGTAACATTGCCAAAAGGTGTATGTCTAATTCTATGGAAAAAGATTCTAGTGTTTTAGAAACAGAGTTTAGTTCAGAAACCGTATGCACATAATGCTCAACCCTACCTAAATACTTTCGTAGCATGCTTAAATTAAAAAACTGTAATTCGGTTAATGCTTTTATTTCATATTGCACATGAACAATGCGAACTACGGCATCAAAAGAAGTAGCCATATCAATCAAAGGTTTTAATTCTGACATGGTATAGAATCGATTAAAATCGGTAGCAAATGCAATTTCTGTAGGTTTTTTAAACTCAAAACTTTGCGGAATTGCTAACACAGGACAGTCTTTTACGGCCTTGATTATTCGCACCGCGTTACTCCCCATAAAAACCTCATCTAGTCCACTAGCTCCTTTTGTTCCTAATAGGACTAAATCTATATCCAATTCAGCTACAATATCTTTAACTTGATCAGTTAAAAAACTAAATGAGGAAATAGTTTTAAATTCATGTTTGTTGTTAGAAAATTCTTCTTCTATTTTACAAACTACACTTGCCAGTCCATTTACAGAACAACTTTGAGCAGCATTAGTTATAAGTCCATTCTCCATAGATGCTGCCATAAATCTACTATGTGCTATTGCAGGAGTATAGGTGTTAAGCAAATAAAAAATACAATTTTCTTTCTTAAAAAGCTCTAAACCATATTTAATGGCGTTCCAGGCATTCTCCGAAAAATCTGTAGGAATCAAAACTCGTTTCATGTGTCGTTTCATTAATTGTTAATGTCACATGTAACCCTTGTGTGCCCTAGAGCTTTCTATTTTCAAATAATACTCTCTTCAAGTATTCTTTAAACCAATGGGTTTCATCTAATCTTAGTACATTACCATGTAAAATTAGAGCTATGGGTAAACGTAGACTATGACAATTATCAGGTTTTAAAGAAAGTAGTTTTAAAAACCATCTACCATATCTTGAAGTTTCTTTTCGTTGGCAATACCAATTTTCTTGCCCGATGTGTGTATAAGTTCCTTTTTCTTAAACTCAGAAATGACTCGTATACAAGATTCTGTTGCGGTTCCTACAATACTGGCAATATCATCCCTAGATAGGGTAAGGCTAAGGAAACCATCTGCATCTTCACCGTAGGTATTTTTCAAATACAAAAATGCCTCTGCTATGCGCTGTTTTACTGTTTTTTGACTCATATTAACAATAACATCGTCTGCCTCCTTAAGATCATGCGCCATATGACGTAATACCTCCAGAGAAAAGTTAGGATTGGTATGCAGGGTATTCACGATACCTTCTTTTGGGATAAAACAAACTTCCATATCACTTAGTGCCGTAGCGCTTAAATTTACCTTCTCTTCAGCAATTACGGAGCGCTGTCCTATAAGCTCCCCTTTTGTAGCTAGTTTTACAATCTGACCTTTACCATTTGGACTCAACTTTGCTAATTTTGACACGCCATCACGCACACAATACACTCCATTTAGCTTTTCTCCTTCTTGGAAAATAGTATCGCCTTTTTTGATTTTTTTACTAATTTTTGAATCTGAAACTTTTTTGAGCTCCTCTTTTGTCAATGCACGTAACGAATTGAACTGCCGAACGATACAATTTTCACAACGACTTCGCATTTCTTCCTGTTCCATACTTAAGTTGTTTTAAATCTCCTACGTGAAAATACAAGTTAGGTAAAATATACCACCTTAAAGATGATTGTTAATTGGTATTTTACTTTAAGTATTTTCTTTCTAAGAATATGAATATTTCTCCTCTATGACCACTAATAAATCCTTTACTATTGAAACTAAAGTTTGATTGCCATATTCACTCCCTTTATATATGACAAAATTAATGCTATGCAAAATCTTAAAACCTGACATATGTCATGTTTTAAACTTTGTATTAGTAGCACTTTTGCAATAGGTATAAGCATAGTATTATGGATAAACACAACTGTTACCATTGCGGTGATAACTGTGGTAGCGCGGTGATTAGATTTGAAGAAAAAGACTTCTGTTGTAACGGATGCAAAACTGTCTATGAGATTTTTTCTAGTAACGACTTGTCCTATTATTACGACATACAACAAAATGCAGGAGCCATACCAAAGGAGATAGAAGGAACATATGATTTCCTTGATACCACTGAAATTATTGATAAACTAACAGAGTTCAATGATGGTGATCTTCAAATTACAAACTTATTTATTCCTCATGTTCATTGTAGTTCCTGTATCTGGATTTTAGAGAATCTGAATAAATTGAATCCATTCATCAACAATTCTCAGGTAGATTTTCCTAAGAAAACGGTTCGTATCACTTACAATAGTAATAAGACTTCCTTAAAAGCTATTGTTAACCTACTAGCTAGGATTGGGTATGAACCCAATATTTCATTAGATGATTTTGACAATGTAAAAAAAACAACGGATCGAAGTCTTATTTACAAACTAGGAATCGCAGGGTTTGCTTTTGGGAATATCATGTTTTTATCCTTTCCAGATTATTTGGATTTATCCTCTAGTAATTCTTCTGGTGGAGAGTTCTGGCTAAATGAATACAAAGCCATTTTTCGTTGGTTAATGTTTACGTTCTCACTTCCAGTAGTTTTCTATGCAGGGGCAGACTATTTTATATCAGCCTATAAAGGTTTACGTTCTAAATTATTGAATATTGATGTTCCTATAGCTCTTGGAATTCTAGTGCTATTTGTGCGAAGTACATTGGAAATAATCTTTGATTGGGGACCTGGATTTTTTGATTCTCTAACAGGCTTAGTATTTTTTCTTTTGCTTGGTAAGTTCTTTCAACAAAAAACATATTCATTTTTATCATTTGAGCGCGACTATAAATCCTACTTTCCTATTGCAATAACACGAATATCAAAAACAGGAAAAGAAGAAAGCGTACAGGTTTATGAAATTAAAAAAGGAGACCGATTATTAATTAGAAACCAAGAAATTATTCCCGTTGATGGGGTCCTTATAAGTGATAGCGCAAGAATAGATTATAGTTTTGTTACTGGCGAATCAGAACCTGTAAAAAAGATATCAGGAGATAAATTATTTGCCGGTGGAAAGCAAGTGCAAGGTGCCACAGAAATGGAAGCTTTAAAATCGGTATCCCAGAGTTATTTAACGCAACTGTGGAGCAACGCCGTATTCCAGTCTGATAAGTCTACTCGATTCCAAACCCTAACGGACAGTATTGGAAAGCGATTTACTATTGGTGTACTTTCCATTGCCTTTATCGCAGCCGTTTTCTGGCTCTATTTAGACCCAAGTAAGGCAATGAATGTCTTTACAGCAGTACTAATTATCGCCTGCCCCTGTGCCATTGCACTTGCCTCACCGTTTACTTTAGGAAATATGTTACGCATATTTGGACGAAAACAGTTCTATTTAAAAGATACGCAGACCATAGAACAACTAGCCAGAATAGATACTGCCATATTTGATAAAACAGGAACTATTACTACCGTTCAAAAAAGCACAGCTACTTATGAAGGTATGCCGTTAACCGCAGAAGAAGAATCACTATTAAAGAATACGTTACGAGCATCAAATCATCCATTAAGTAGAAGCTTATATGATATCTTATCAGAACAAAATATTAGTACTCCTGATCAGTATGATGAGTATTTAGGTAAAGGATTAGAAGCTAGTAAAGGAACAGATCATATGAAGATAGGTTCAGCAGATTTTGTAGGGAATACAGAGCCTAAAATTTCCTTGGACACAGCAGTTCATATTGCTAACAATAATGATTACAAAGGAAAATACATCTTCCATAACCAATATAGAAAAGGTATTTCCCATGTATTTAAAGCTATGGAAGAGACGCTTAACTTGGCCATACTTTCAGGCGATAACGAAGGTGAAAAATTACGCTTAGAAGCATTACTTCCTAAGCTTACTCCATTATACTTTAATCAAAAACCCAAAGACAAATTAAACTTTATAGCATCCCTACAAGAACAGGGTAAAAAAGTAATGATGGTGGGAGATGGTTTAAATGATGCTGGAGCTTTGGCACAAGCAGAAGTTGGAATCGCCATCTCCGAGAATATCAATGTATTCTCCCCAGCATGTGATGGTATATTGGATGCTTCTAAGTTCACGGAACTATACACTTATATACTTGCTTCTAAAAAAGCGATAAAAATAATTAAACTAAGCTTTATGTTGTCCTTGGCGTACAATATAGTTGGGCTCTATTTTGCCGTTACTGGCCAGTTAGAACCTGTTATAGCTGCAATATTAATGCCTTTAAGCTCTATTAGTGTTGTAGGTTTTACGACACTAATGACTACTATTTTAGGTAGAAAATTAAAATAAATTGTAAACCTGACAAATGTCATATTTATTCAAATGGCATCGGATTAGTTTTACACCATAATTCAGGTAGGTATGAGTGTGATTTATGTGTTATTGGCAATAAGTATTACGGTTGCCCTCTTTTTTTTTATAGCCTTTATCGTGTCGGTACGGAGTGGACAATACGATGATTCGTATACGCCATCTGTTCGTATGCTGTTTGAAGACGAATTGGTAAAACCACCCGTAGGCGAACAACAATCAGAATTAAACCAACTAAAAGAACCAAAATAAGGAATCAACTATGGAAGTACAACAGTTCTATTACGACAATAAAATCGTAAAAAAGTTCATCTATGCCACCATGCTTTGGGGTATTGTAGGAATGTCCGTCGGCCTATTGCTGGCATTTATGTTTATGTTTCCAAACTTAACAGATGGTATATCTTGGTTAAGCTTTGGTCGTTTAAGACCTTTACATACTAATGCGGTCATATTTGCCTTTATTGGGAACGCTATTTTTGCCGGTATCTACTACTCTACTCAGCGTCTGCTTAAAGCAAGGATGTATAGTGATTTTCTTAGTAATTTCAATTTCTGGGGATGGCAACTCATTATTGTAGCAGCGGCAATAACCTTACCCTTAGGTTATACTTCTTCTAAAGAATATGCAGAACTAGAATGGCCAATAGATATAGCCATTGCCTTGGTCTGGGTTGCTTTTGGAGTAAACCTAATTGGCACTATGATTAAAAGAAGACAGCGCCATTTATATGTAGCTCTTTGGTTTTATTTAGCCACATTTATAACTGTTGCCGTATTACATATTTTCAATAGTCTGGCATTACCAGTTGGTGCCTTAAAAAGTTATTCTGTTTACGCAGGTGTGCAGGACGCCTTAGTCCAATGGTGGTATGGTCATAATGCAGTTGCATTCTTTTTAACCACACCGTTTCTGGGTCTTATGTACTACTTTGTACCTAAAGCTGCTAATAGACCCGTATACTCATATAAGCTTTCTATTGTTCACTTTTGGTCCTTGATTTTTATTTATATCTGGGCAGGACCGCATCACTTATTATATTCCTCACTACCAGATTGGGCGCAAAACTTAGGCGTTGCTTTTTCTATTATGCTACTAGCTCCTTCTTGGGGTGGTATGATAAACGGGCTGCTAACACTACGCGGCGCCTGGGACAAAGTCCGTACCGATGTGACATTGAAATTTATGGTAGTTGCGATTACCGGATATGGTATGGCAACTTTTGAAGGTCCGTTATTATCCTTGAAAAACGTAAATGCTATCGCGCATTTTAGTGATTGGATTATAGCCCATGTTCATGTAGGAGCACTCGCATGGAACGGATTTATGACGTTTGGTATGATCTATTGGTTGGTGCCTAAAATGTTCAAAACCAAACTTGCCTCTAAAGGCATGGCGAATTTCCACTTTTGGATAGGTACGTTAGGTGTTATCCTTTACGCACTACCAATGTATGTTGCTGGATTTACACAGGCTCTAATGTGGAAAGATTTCAACCCAGATGGGACATTAGTATATGGTAACTTTTTAGAAACTGTAAACGAGATTATGCCTATGTACTGGATGCGAGCCATAGGTGGTAGTATGTATATACTTGGTGCGTTAGTCATGGTGTACAACATGGTTCTAACTATTAAATCTGGACAAAAAGTGGAAGATGAGTTGGCTGAAGCTGCCGCGTTGACAAGGGTTTCTAAGAAAAGAACGGCTGGAGAAACTTTCCATACCTGGTTGGAACGAAAGCCTATTCAATTAACAATTTTAGCTACTGTTGCCATACTCATTGGTGGAATTATTCAAATTGTACCCACCATCTTGGTAAAATCAAATATTCCCACCATAACAAGTGTAAAGCCCTATACCCCATTGGAGCTAGAGGGACGAGATCTTTACATAAGGGAGGGCTGCGTAGGTTGTCATTCACAAATGGTCCGGCCTTTCCGTAGTGAAGTAGAGCGCTACGGCGAATATGCAAAAGCAGGTGAATTTGTTTATGACCATCCTTTTTTATGGGGTAGTAAACGTACCGGACCAGATTTATTACGTGTGGGAGGAAAGTACTCTGATAACTGGCACTTGAATCATATGTACGATCCACAAAGCACCTCATCTGGGTCTATTATGCCCTCTTACTCTTGGATGATTCGCGATGAACATGATAGAAGTGGCATACAAGCTAAGATGGAGGCAATGGTCTCTTTAGGAGTCCCATATACTGATGAGGATATTGCAAATGCAGAGGCAAATATGGATGCGCAGGCAACTAAAATTGAGAAAAATCTGTATGCTGAACCAGACTTTGCTAAGAATTATGAAGCAGATAAAAAGTCTGCAGCTGAAAATGGAACTGAATTCATAGAAATGCGAGACAGGGAAATTGTATCTATGATTGCATACCTACAACGGCTAGGTACAGATATCAAAATCAAGGGTACGGACGAATTATTATCAGAAAATAAATAAAAATATAGAACCAAGAGTCTAGCGCCAAGACTAAAAGATAAAGTCTTGCCTCTTGATTCTTGCCTCTAAAATCTAAAATATCATGCTAAAATTTGTAAAAGGATATATGGAAAGTATAGATGGGATAGCAACTTATCCTATGCTTTCTCTCTTAATTTTCTTCATCTTTTTTGTAATCCTATTTGCATGGGTGTTTACTGCATCTAAGGAATATATTAAAGAAGTGAGTGAAATTCCATTTGAAAACAACAACCAACAAAACATAGAATTATGAAAAATATGTCTCCTTGGTGGATACGAATTCCACTACTATTTTTTACGGTTTTTGGATTAATGGAGTATTTCATTGATTCTGGAGATCAACCAGCATTCATAGCTTATCCAATAGCATCATTATTTCTTGTTTTTATCTTACTACTATTAATTGGAATAGAAGTTATTTTAGGAGCCATTGAGAACGTAATGTACCAAACCTTATCAGATGAGGCAAAAGAACGTTATGTAGTCTCATCGTCTAAAAAATGGGAGTGGACTTGGGGTAAAAAAACCTATGCCAAACTTTTAGGCTCCAAACCAATGGAGGCAGAAGCTGAAATCATATTAGACCACAACTATGATGGCATACGTGAATTAGACAACAAGTTGCCGCCGTGGTGGGTATATATGTTTTATGCAACTATAGTTTTTGGTGTAATTTATATGGTACGTTTCCACGTTATGGGAGACTATGACCAAGACACTGAATACTTAACAGAGGTTGCTATTGCTGAAGCAGAAATTAAAGAATACAAGAAAACTGCGAAGGGTCTTGTAGATGTAAATACGGTAGAGTTACTTACCGACGCGTCTGATATTAATGCAGGAAAAACTATCTACGAGACAAACTGTGTAGCGTGTCACATGCCAGATGGTGGCGGTGGAATTGGCCCTAATCTTACTGACACCAACTGGATTTTAGGAGGTGGCATTAAAAATGTCTTCAACACTATCTCTGAAGGAGGAAGAGATGGCAAAGGAATGGTTGCTTGGAAACAAAGTTTAAAACCTTTAGAAATGGCACAAGTTGCTAGTTACGTTTTAACTTTTCAAGGTAAGAGCTCAGCAAATCCAAAAGCCGCTGAAGGTGACATCTGGATAGACCCATCCGCTCCTAAAAATGAAATACCAACTGTAGAAAAGGATTCAATAATATTGGTTAACCCTTCAATTGGAAGGTAGTTAATTAATAGGCGAGAGCTCCTCTTTTCGGGGGAACGGAGGTAGCTTTTTCGCCTTAGTTTAGAAAAGTAGATGAACATTAAAACACTCTCTATTTTATAAACCTAGGAACAAAACAGAACTTTAAGAGATTACTGCGGTAGCAGAATTAAAAAGTCTTTCAATGTCACAGGACCAAGATAATTTTCGAGATTCTATAGGAACCATAGGTGAAGATGGTAAGCGTGCTTGGGTGTTTCCAAAAAAACCTAGTGGCAAATGGTATACCTATCGCAAATATGTTAGTTATTTTCTATTAGCATTTTTACTTGCAGCTCCTTTTGTGAAAATTGGTGGTAATCAATTTTTGATGTTCAATGTACTAGAACGGCGTTTTAATATTTTTGGATTTCCTTTTTGGCCACAAGATTTTCACCTATTTGTAATCTCAATGATTATTGGTGTTATTTTCATTGCTTTGTTTACCGTTGCATTTGGTCGTATTTTTTGTGGATGGATGTGTCCTCAAACCATTTTTTTAGAAATGGTCTTTCGTAGAATAGAATATTGGATAGATGGTGACAGAGGAGCGCAAATAAAATTAGACAGACAGCCTTGGAACGCTGAAAAAATTAGAAAAAGAGTACTCAAGTGGATTATCTTTTTCATCATTTCATTTATTATAGCCAATGTATTTCTAGCCTATTTAATAGGCAGCGATAAGCTAGTAGGATATATCACAGACGGACCATTACTACATCTTAGCACTATGGTTTCTCTGCTAATTTTTACGGCTGTATTTTTTTGGGTATTCACTTGGTTTAGGGAGCAAGTATGCATTATTGCGTGTCCCTACGGCAGAATGCAAGGTGTTTTATTAGATAACAAATCCGTTGTTGTTGCCTACGACCATAAAAGAGGGGAAGCTGACAATGGAAGGAAAAAATGGCGTAAGAACGAAAACCGAGAAGCCTTAGGTCATGGTGATTGTATAGATTGCTTTCAATGTGTAAATGTTTGCCCTACCGGAATAGATATTAGAAACGGCACACAGTTGGAGTGCGTAAACTGCACAGCATGTATAGACGAGTGTGACACTATCATGGAAAAAGTAAATCTTCCAAAAGGGCTCATACGTTATGCAAGTGAGGATGAAATAACTAAAAAAGAGAAATTTAAGTTTACACCACGTCTTAAAGGGTATACCGCTGTTCTGATTATTCTTACTGGGATACTTGTTGGCATGTTGTTTCTTAGAAACGACTTAGAAGCCAATATCTTAAGATTACCAGGCCAGTTATATGAGCACAAGGAAGGAGACATTATCAGTAACGTTTATACTTTTAAGCTATTAAACAAGACTACAGATACGGTAGCTGATGTGAGTTTTAAACTGTTATCTCATACCGGTGAAATAAAGATGGTACGTAAAGATGAGTTCATCGTACCGGCACAAGGAAGAGCAGAGGGCACCCTTTTTATAGAGATTAGCAATGCTGCCATTAAGAGCGATAAGGAAAAAGTGAAGATAGGTGTGTATAGTGGTGACAAACTTATAGAAACTACATTAACAGCATTTTTGGCTCCAAGGAGTTATAAATAAAAACATAAATTATGAAAATTAACTGGGGAACAGGAATAGTACTTTCGTTTATAGCATTTATCAGCTTCATACTTTTCTTTGTCGTTAGAATGAATATGGATAGCAACGCGAATCATGATTTAGTTACTGAAGATTATTATAAGGAGGCTTTAAACCACCAAAAGGAGATAAATGCGGAAGTTAATGCTAATAAACATGAAAAAATAAGACTTGAAAAAACAGCAAACGGCTTGTTATTACATTTCCCAGAAAACATAGATTTCAACAAGACAAAAGGAACAGTGTCCCTATATAGACCGTCTAATAAGCAATTGGATTTTGACTTACCTATAAGTTTATCCAATACAAATTTGCTCGTACCTGACAAACGTTTGTTAGATGGTCGTTGGGACATTAAAATAACATGGTCCTATAATGGTCAAGATTATTTACAAAAGGAAAAAATAACGTATTAAAGTGAAGTTAGACGTCATAGCGAGGCACGAAGCATTCTATTGAATTCGTACCTCGCAGTGATAGATTACTTCGCAATGCTCGTAAAGACAAATAAAAATGCTAGTATCTGCTATCTTATTGGGATTCTTAGGAAGTCTGCACTGCGTTGGTATGTGCGGTCCTATAGCTTTTATACTTCCGGTAGATAGACAAAATCCTGTGAAAAAAGCAGGTCAAGTAGCCTTGTATCATGTTGGCAGACTACTATCCTACGCAACTATTGGTGTAGTTTTTGGACTTTTAGGAAAAGGGCTTTATGTCTTTGGTATGCAGCAAAAACTTTCAATTGCTATAGGTATACTTATGATTATACTTGTATTAGTTCCAGCTAAAATTTTTGCTAAATACAACTTTTCTAAACCCGTTTATAAAATCATCTCTAAAGTAAAAACCAAGTTAGGACAGGAACTAAAAAAGAAAACAGCAGACACTTTTTTAACCATAGGAATTCTAAATGGATTTCTTCCCTGCGGACTTGTCTACATGGCTCTTTTTGCCGCTATTGCTATGGGTGATATTGCAAAAGGAAGCTTATATATGGTATTATTTGGATTAGGAACTATCCCCTTAATGACCACAGCAGTATACTTTAGTGGCTTCCTTAAAGGGAGCGCAAAAAAACGTATTCAAAAATTAATCCCTGCTTTCGTTGTGGTAATTGGTATCCTATTTATTCTTAGAGGTCTTGGGCTTGGCATCCCTTACGTATCTCCTAGCCCTGTATTAGAAGTTGTTTCATCACAAATAGATTGTCACCCATGAATTAAACTATGCAAATAACCGCTAATGATATTGTGTTACGACCTAGGTTTCAATTGGAACTTAGTGAAGAGAAAAATGCCCTCTTGGAACGCTTTGAAACAGGAGAAAAAAATTCCATTATTACGAAACGGCTAGATGATCATCTTTTTATCAAATTCAATAAAAAAGAAACAAATTTCTGGACTCCGCAATTACATTTAGAGATCAATGAAATAGACCATCAAAATTCAAAATTATATGGGTTATTTGGACCCAATCCAACGCTATGGACGTTTTTTATGTTCCTTCACTTTGGGGTAGCGACGTTATTCATCATATTAGGCATTTGGGCTTATGTAAGTGCACGGTTAGACAAACCTTATTTTCTTCAAATTGGGTTAATGGTATTCTTGGTATTCATTTGGATAGCACTCTATATCTTTGGACGCCTAGGTAAAAAGAAAGGAAGACCTCAAATGGTACTTTTACATCGGTATATGATGGAAACCCTTTTAGATAAAAAAGTTCAAACAACAGCCTCGACCTAAGGCAACTAGGTATGCATCTGAAAATATAGTATATCTTTCGAGGCAAGCCTCAGAGAATTAAACCCTCAATTAGGGATTAAATTCACTTACATTACTAAAAATGAAAGACCCACATGCAGGATAGCATCAAACAAATTGAAGACAGAGAAGATGTTTCTAAACTAGTACGAACATTCTATGTAAAAATAAGAAAGGACACCGTTCTTGGTCCCATTTTTAATAACAGCATTACTGATTGGGAAAGCCATCTAGAACTGCTAACCGATTTCTGGGAAACCCAATTATTTTTAAAACGAGTATACCATGGCAATCCTGTTACGGCACACCAAGAAGTAGACGAAAAAACAAACCATATTATAAGCAGTGAGCATTTTGGCCTTTGGTTAAATCTTTGGTTTGAGACCATAGACCAACTATTTACAGGTGACGTGGCTTGGATAGCAAAAAACAGAGCGCAAAAAATGAGCACTATGTTATTCATGAAAATGTTTGAAAATCGTAAGTAAGATACTCTATGCAGCTCCTTTCATAGCAAGTACAGTAGTTACCCATACGATTACTGATGAAAAAAATATTCCCACTACATTGGCTGCGAAAGCTCTCTTTTTTTCCATCTTAAATATATAACTAGCAATACTACCTGCATAGACACCAGTACCTGGAACAGGAAGCATAACAAAGAAAATAAGTCCAATAAAACCATATTTCTTTATTTTCTCGCCTGACCCAACTTTTGCCTTTCTTGCAACATAGATGGCGGACTTCTTATAATAATGCCACTTTAAGAGCGACTTATTTACTGTGGTTAAGAAGAAGTGCATTATAGGAAAAACAAGAACATTAGCTAAAAAACAACCTATAAAGACCAAATAGATGTTTACACCATTCAATAATCCATAGGGTATTCCCACCTTTGCTTCTCCAAAAGGAGAAACGCTCCAAAGCATTGCTATGATTAAATCTAAAATCAAATTTTACGTTTTATCAATCTGCAAAATTACATCCTAGAAATTGATAAACTGCCTATGAAATCATAAAAAATGATTAAAAAAATAAACTATATTTTAAAGGTAACCACCGGTAATTTGGAATGATTGGCTACATCTTCCCCAATACTACCCAATAAGAAATGAGATAATCCTTTACGCCCATGTGTAGGAATTCCTATAATATCCGCTTTACTTTCAGCACCAAAACTTAATACGCCATTTTCTACAGAATAATCATTGTGAACCGCAACCAAAAGGTCAAAACCAACAATATCACAAAACGTAACAATCTTTTCTTGAATTTCAGTTGTACTCAAGAAAGCGTCACCTGGGGTATTTACATAGACCAATCTCAATTCTGCAGAGAAAATAGCTGCTATATATTTCGCGCGTTGAAAAGCATGAATGTTTTCTTCTTTTAAATCACAAGCAAATACCATTTGCTGTGGGTCAAAATCATCTATATCATCCTTAATTACTAATACAGGTATATCTGAATGGCGCACCACCTTTTGGGTATTGGAACCAACAAAGATTTCTTTTAAACCTTCACTACCATGACTGCCCATAACAATTAAGTCAGCGTTATGCTCTTTTGCTACCGTACTAATTTCGCTAAACACCTTAAAATGTTTTATTATTGGAACCACCTTAACATCCTTCAAGTAGGGCTTGTCCAAAAATTCTTTCAAACGCTTTTCGGCCAGTTTCATATAGAATACCATTTGTTCTGAATGAAAGTTTCCCTGAGACGAAATCAAAGCCTCATTTAGCTCTAACATATGCAAAGCATAAAGGTTTGCATTATTTTTTTTGGCAATAGATGCCGCCACTTTAAAGGCATATTCAGACTGCGTAGAAAAATCAATAGGTACTACAATATTTTCCATATCGTTAAATTTTAAGGTTCATACTAATTTAGACCGTCATTGAAAACAATCTTGTATCTGGGATTTTTTTATGTAATCGTAAATCGAAGGCCATACATACATTGCGTACAAAAGGTCGTCCTTTCTCCGTTACTTTAAGCTGTCTCATATATATCTCAATAAGACCATCTTGTTTCATCTTATCTAATCTTTTTAAAACAAACGGTAAGTCAGAAAAAAGCATCTGGTCATTAAACCAAGAAGTCTCCATTTCACACATAAGATTTAGAATATGCATACGGACTATTTCATCCTCTGTGGTAAGCATATGCCCTTTAAATATTGGTATAATATCATGATCAATAAGATGTTGATATTCCTCAAGACTCTTAATATTCTGAGCGAAACCGGACCAGCTATCGCTTATACTTGAGGCACCCAAACCAATCATAAGTTTTGTTTTCGAAGCCGTATACCCCATAAAATTTCTATGCAAACGTCCTTCTTTCGCAGATGTATACAGTAAATCTGTTGTTAGCGCAAAATGATCCATTCCAATTTCTTTATAACCAAGATAACCGAGAAGGGTTTTCCCTATTTCGTATTGTTCTCTTTTTTGGTCTGCTGATGGTAAATCTGACAACTTATAACCTCTTTGTCCATTACCCTTTATCCATGGAACATGCGCATAGCTATAAAAGGCCAATCTATCTGGCATTAAGGCCTTCGTTTTTATTATGGTTTGGGTTACGTGTTCTTTCGTTTGAAAAGGCAATCCAAAAATAATATCATGTCCTATAGAAGTATACCCTATTTCACGTGCCCATTCGGTAACGTTTTTTACATTTTCAAAAGGTTGCTTTCTATTAATCGCTTTCTGTACTTTTTCATTATAATCTTGCACACCATAACTTACCCTTCTAAAGCCTACATTATATAAGACCTGCAAATGTTCCTTTGTCGTATTATTTGGATGTCCCTCAAAACTAAATTCATGATTTTCGGCCTTTTTCGCTTTCGCCAAAATACCGTTGATTAAAATGGTTAGATTTTCTGGGCTAAAAAAGGTTGGTGTTCCACCACCCAAATGGAGTTCTTTGATTATCGGTGTTTCAGGAAACAACGCTACATATAACGCCCATTCTTTTAAAACGGAATGAATGTAAGGCAACTCCACTTCATGTCTTTTTGTAATTCTTTTATGACAACCACAAAAAGTGCACATGCTTTCGCAATACGGCAAATGAATATAAAGGCTTATCCCCTCTTTAGTATTGGATTCCAAAAAACATTTTTGAACAGAAGCCTCCCATTTTTTTCCAGAAAAGGAGTCTACATCCCAATAAGGCACAGTGGGATAACTTGTATATCTAGGTCCTGGAACATTATATTTCTGGATAAGGCTG